>NZ_BADU01000182.1:0-178 GCF_000239875.1 Pseudoalteromonas sp. BSi20311
TAAGTCAGAAAAGCTTGAGTTCATACCCGCTAAAATCAAAGTGATTGAGCATATTAGGCCTAAATACGCCTGCCGTCACTGTGATAAATCCTCAACTCAGACACAGATTAAACAAGCCTCAATGCCTGCCATGCCCATCAACAAAGGCATTGCAACCAGCAGTTTGCTCAGTCAGCTT
>NZ_BADU01000181.1:0-26912 GCF_000239875.1 Pseudoalteromonas sp. BSi20311
AATAACTACCTAAGTAATTATTCTGTTGGTCACTCAGTTTAAATTGAGACTCTAAATTTGTTTGCCTCGTTACTTGCTCAATAAAGAACGAAGTAGCTTGGCTGTTAGAACTCAATCTGTACGAGTGCCCACACAGATGATTGCTTTATATTGTTAAAGAACGTTGCGATTAAAGCGTTAAACTTTATCTCGCTAGGGCTGCGAATATTACGCTTTCCTATTTTTTTGTCAACACTTAATTTTGTTAAACTTGAAAGTTTTAAAACTAAGTTTTACTCAACTCACTGAGTAGCTCGTGCCTCGCTATGCGTTGCGCTCTGCCGTCTCAGTGGGGTCGCATTATAGGGAGATCCGAAAACAGATCAACCCTTTTTTGAAGAAAACTTAAAATAAATGACTGTTCGCTTGATATTTAGACTAAACGCTTAAAAAGACAACTAAACCTAATCATATTTCGCCTTTAAAGCTATAAAAACTTATTTTTTGGAAAATCTTTTCATAGTTATTGTAGTTCTTACCAAGAAAAAAATTGTTTAGCTTTATATGGCCATTTAGATTAGTGGCGAATAAGTACATCAGACAAGGGCTCTACTATATAAAGTTAATGAGCTATTAGTGGTATCAACTATTTCGAACTTTTTTATGTCCATAACTATAAACTGTAAAAGCCGTTACATAGTCATGTGTTTATTAGTCTAAATAGCTTTGCTTATAAATAGAAAGATAGCAGTCCTAAACGCTCGCATTATGACTCGTCGATTCTAGTTAGGCTATTTTATTAGATGAAAGGAATGAGAATAAATTTGCTATTAATAATAGAGCTAAAAGCTTTATTCATTTTGTGTGAATTTTAGATATTAAAAAGCCGAGCATAAGCTCGGCTTTTTGGTGTCTCTTTAAGACTTACTCTGCAGACTGCGCGTCTTCTTGAACTTCTTCGCTCGCCGCTGGGCGACCAACTAGTTCAATATAAGCCATTGGTGCATTATCACCAGCACGGAAGCCACACTTAAGAATACGAGTGTAACCACCTGGACGATCCGCATTACGAGGACCGATTTCACTGAATAACTTACCAACTACTTCATTATCACGCGTGCGAGCAAACGCTAAACGGCGATTTGCTACACTGTCAGTCTTAGCCAGTGTGATTAAAGGTTCAATTACACGGCGTAACTCTTTCGCTTTAGGCAAAGTAGTTTTGATGATTTCATGTTTCACCAAAGAACCTGCCATATTGCTGAACATCGCTTTACGATGGCTACTGTTACGGTTTAATTGACGACCACTCTTACGATGGCGCATGACCCTATCCTTCTAACTAAACTAATATAGTGATTTAGATTATTCAGCTAGGCTTGCAGGCGGCCAATTTTCTAGGCGCATGCCTAGAGAAAGACCACGTGAAGCTAGCACGTCTTTTATTTCAGTTAGAGACTTCTTACCTAGATTAGGCGTTTTAAGAAGCTCAACTTCAGTGCGCTGAACTAAATCACCGATATATTGAATTTGCTCGGCTTTCAAACAGTTTGCTGAACGTACTGTTAATTCAAGATCATCAACTGGACGAAGTAGAATAGGATCGAATTCTGGCTTCTCTTCTTTCTCTTCTGGCTCAGTTACATCACGTAAATCTACGAATGCATCTAATTGCTCAGCTAAGATAGTAGACGCACGGCGGATCGCTTCTTCAGGATCTAAAGTGCCGTTTGTTTCCATATCAATGATTAACTTGTCTAAGTCTGTACGTTGCTCAACACGGGCTGATTCAACCGAGTACGCAATACGTTCAACTGGGCTGAATGATGCATCAAGCAGCAATCGACCAATTGGACGCTCATCGTCATCAGAGGATAAACGACTAGATGCCGGCACATAACCACGACCACGCTCAACACGAATACGCATGCTGATCTCGCTGTTATTTGTTGTTAAATTACAAATAACATGATCTGGGTTAGCAATTGTTACATCGCCATCGTGCTGAATATCTGCCGCAGTCACAGGGCCTACACCAGATTTAGTCAGGGTCAGAAAAACTTCATCTTTGCCTTCTAACGTTACCGCTAGACCTTTAAGGTTTAGTAGTATTTCAATGATGTCTTCTTGTACGCCTTCTTTCGCGCTGTACTCATGCAATACACCGTCGATTTCAACTTCAGTTACTGCACATCCAGGCATAGATGATAACAGTATACGGCGTAAGGCATTACCCAAAGTGTGACCAAAGCCACGCTCGAGTGGTTCTAAAACTACTTTAGAACGCGTTGGGTTGATAGCGTCGATATCGACTAACCTTGGTTTTAGAAATTCTGTAACAGAACCCTGCATTTTATCCTCTCTTAACTCTTAACTTTACTTAGAGTAAAGTTCGACGATTAGTTGTTCATTAATGTCCGCAGACAGATCTGAACGCTCAGGTAGGCGCTTGAAGCTACCTTCCAATTTCTTACCGTCAACTTCAACCCAAGTCGGCTTTTCACGTTGCTCAGCCAACTCTAGAGCAGCGATGATACGTGCTTGTGTTTTAGACTTCTCACGGATTACAACAGTATCTTCTGGAGTAATTACGTATGAAGGAATGTTCACAACACGACCATTAACTAGAATCGCTTTGTGGCTTACTAACTGACGTGCTTCAGCGCGTGTGCTAGCAAAACCCATGCGATATACAACATTGTCTAAACGTTGCTCTAAAAGCTGTAACAAGTTTTCACCTGTATTACCTTTAAGGCGAGCAGCTTCTTTGTAGTAGTTACGGAATTGCTTTTCTAATACACCGTAGATACGACGTACTTTTTGCTTTTCACGTAATTGTAAACCGTAATCAGATAAGCGTCCTTTACGAGCGCCGTGCTGACCAGGTGCAGTCTCAAGTTTACACTTAGAGTCGATAGCTCTTACGCCGCTCTTAAGGAACAGGTCAGTACCTTCACGACGACTCAGCTTGAGCTTAGGGCCCAAATATCTTGCCATGTTATTTCTCCTAACCTATTGTTAAACGCGACGTTTCTTCGGTGGACGACAACCATTGTGTGGTATTGGCGTCACGTCAGTAATGTTGGTGATACGGTAACCAGCAGCATTCAAAGCACGTACAGCAGATTCACGACCTGGACCTGGACCTTTAATGAAAACTTCTAGATTTTTTAAACCGTATTCTTGAGCAGCAGTACCTGCACGCTCTGCAGCAACCTGAGCAGCAAATGGAGTAGATTTACGTGAACCACGGAAACCTGAACCACCGGCAGTAGCCCATGATAGTGCATTACCTTGACGGTCGGTAATCGTTACAATAGTGTTGTTGAAAGACGCATGAACATGAGCCATACCATCAGCAACTTGCTTTTTAACCTTTTTACGACGAATTGGTGTCTTAGCCATTTTACTATCCCCTTATCGCTTAATAGGCTTACGAGGACCCTTACGGGTACGCGCGTTAGTCTTTGTTCTTTGACCACGAAGTGGTAAAGAGCGACGGTGACGTAGGCCACGGAAACAACCAAGGTCCATAAGGCGCTTGATATTCAAAGTAACTTCACGACGAAGGTCACCTTCTACAGTGTACTTGCCAACTGCTTCACGCAATACGTCAAGTGTTTCGTCTGAAAGTTCACCGATTTTTGTGGTCTCGGCGATACCAGTCGCTTCTAAGATAGCCTTAGAGCGAGTCTTACCTATGCCATAAATAGCTGTTAAACCAATAACTGCATGTTTATGATCAGGGACGTTAATGCCAGCGATACGGGCCACTAACACATCTCCTATATTTGAATTTGGTAATCATCTGTTTGAAAAGCCCGTAAGGATACTCAAACGAAGACCAAATCACAACTAAAAACACAGGCCGAGAAACCTCAGCCTGCACGACTGTTTACTTAGCCTTGCCTTTGCTTATGCTTAGGCTCACTGCAAATTACGCGTACTACACCAGCACGTTTAATAACTTTACAGTTACGGCATATTTTCTTAACGGAAGCACGTACTTTCATTGCTCAACTCCGTAAACTGACCTTATCGACCGTAGCCTTTAAGGTTCGCTTTTTTCAGCACAGAATCATACTGATGTGACATCAGATGCGTCTGTACTTGTGCCATAAAGTCCATGATTACTACAACGATAATCAAAATTGATGTACCGCCGAAATAGAATGGCGTTTGCCATGCCATAGTCATGAATTCGGGCACCAGACAGATAAAGGTTATATACAAAGCACCTGCCAATGTCAGGCGTGTCATCACTTTATCAATGTATTTAGATGTCTGCTCACCTGGACGAATACCTGGGATAAATGCGCCAGATTTTTTCAGGTTGTCTGCTGTTTCACGCGGGTTAAAAACCAACGCTGTGTAGAAAAAGCAGAAGAAGATGATAGCCGCAGCTAAAACCATTGCATACAAAGGCTGACCTGGAGTCAACGTTGTAGCAATTGCTTGTAGCACATCAGCAACCGGACCTTCACCCTGGCCGAACCAGCTTGCAATTGTACCAGGGAACAGAATTATACTGCTAGCGAAGATTGGTGGAATAACACCCGCCATATTTACTTTCAGAGGTAAATGCGTGCTTTGAGCAGCAAATACTTGACGACCTTGTTGACGCTTGGCGTAGTTAACAACGATACGTCGTTGACCACGTTCAAAGAATACAACAAGATAAGTAACAGCGAATACTATAACCGCAACCATCAACAGTACAAAAACATTCAAATCACCTTGGCGCGCCATTTCGGCTGTCGAACCAATAGCAGACGGCAGGTTAGCTACAATACCAACAAATATTAGAACTGAGATACCGTTACCGATACCGCGTTCTGTTATCTGTTCGCCCAACCACATAAGGAACATAGTACCGGTTACTAAACTCACCACTGCGGTGAAATAGAATCCCATACCTGGGTTAACAACTAACCCGTTCATCATGCCCGGTAAGCTAGTAGCAATACCGATTGATTGGATAGTAGCAAGCACAAGCGTGCCGTAGCGTGTGTACTGGCTTATCTTTTTACGCCCTTGCTCACCTTCTTTCTTAAGCTCTATAAACGGCGGATACATATGCGTTAATAGTTGCGTAATAATCGAAGCCGAGATATACGGCATGATACCCAGTGCTAACACTGAAGCTCGCTCAAGCGCACCACCGCTAAACATGTTGAACATCTCAACAATGGTGCCCTTTTGTTGCTCGAAGAAATCGGCAAGTACAGCGGCGTCAATCCCAGGGATCGGCACAAATGAACCTAGACGGTAAATTATGATAGCACCCAATACGAAGAGTAATCGGCGCTTCAATTCCGAAAGTCCACCTTGTGCACTTTGTGTATCTTGACCTGGTTTAGCCATTAGTACTTCCTTAGTCTTCTACCTTGCCTCCGGCAGCTTCGATAGCTTCGCGTGCACCTTTAGAAGCCTTAAGGCCTTTAACGGTAACAGCGCGTGAAACTTCGCCAGATTTAACAACTTTAACGAACTGAACGTTCTTTTTAACTAGACCAGCTGCTTGTAACGCGCTTAGGTCTACC
The DNA here is from genome assembly GCF_000239875.1 of Pseudoalteromonas sp. BSi20311. NCBI lineage: Bacteria > Pseudomonadati > Pseudomonadota > Gammaproteobacteria > Alteromonadales > Pseudoalteromonadaceae > Pseudoalteromonas > Pseudoalteromonas sp. BSi20311. Next base: position 5,523 of record NZ_BADU01000181.1, read on the forward strand.
ACATCGCCTTCAACTTTAGCGATTTCGTATAGGTTAATTTCTGCAGATACTAAAGATTTGCGAGAAGTGAAACCGAACTTAGGTAGACGACGTTGCATAGGCATTTGACCGCCCTCAAAACCAACGCGTACTTTACCGCCAGAACGTGATTTTTGACCTTTGTGACCACGGCCACCAGTCTTACCAAGACCAGAACCGATACCACGACCAACACGTTTTGGAGCAGTTTTTGAACCTGCAGCAGGTGAAAGTGTATTCAAATGCATCGAATTACCCCTCTACCTTAACCATGTAATAAACCTGGTTGATCATACCACGCACACATGCTGTGTCTTCTAACTCGACAGTGTGATTGATACGACGTAAACCAAGACCGCGTAATGTAGCTTTATGCTTCGGTAAACGACCGATAGAGCTTTTTACTTGTGTTACTTTTACAGTTTTATTAGCCATGGTTTACCCCAAAATCTCATCTACTCGAAGACCACGTTTTGCAGCGATCGACTGAGGAGAATTCATGTTCTCAAGAGCTGAGATCGTTGCACGTACAACGTTGATCGGGTTAGTAGAACCGTAACATTTAGAAAGTACGTTCTGCACACCAGTCACTTCAAGTACTGCACGCATAGCACCACCTGCAATGATACCAGTACCTTCAGATGCTGGTTTCATAAACACTTGTGAGCCAGCATGACGTCCTTTAACAGGATGCTGTAATGTGTTGCCATTTAGGTCTACGTTGATCATGTTACGACGTGCTTTTTCCATTGCTTTTTGAATAGCAGCTGGAACTTCACGTGCTTTACCATAACCGAAACCTACTTTACCTGCGCCATCACCAACTACAGTTAGTGCAGTAAAGCTAAAGATACGACCACCTTTAACTACTTTAGACACACGGTTCACCGCGATTAGCTTTTCAGCTAAATCAGGCTGTTGTTGCTTTGCTTCTACGTTAGCCATTGTCTACTCCTAGAATTGCAAACCGGCTTCACGCGCAGCATCCGCTAGCGCCTTCACACGGCCGTGATATTTAAAGCCACTGCGATCAAAAGCAATCTTTTCGATGCCTTTGTCAGCCGCACGTTCAGCAACCGCTTTACCAACTGCTTGTGCAGCTGCAACGTTGCCTGTGCCTTTAACTGTTTCGCTAATAGCTTTCTCAACAGTAGAAGCAGCAGCCAGTACATTACCCTCAGCGTTTACAACTTGAGCGTAAATGTGACGTGGCGTGCGGTGGATAACAAGACGCGTTGTGCCTTGTTCAATATAATTTCTACGAGTGCGTTTAGCACGACGTAGACGAGCTGTTTTTTTATCCATCGTCTTACCTTACTTCTTCTTAGCCTCTTTACGGCGTACATTCTCATCTGAATAACGAACACCTTTACCTTTATAAGGCTCAGGTTTACGGTATGCACGAATGTTAGCAGCTGTTTGACCAACTAACTGCTTGTCTACGCCCTTAACTAGAACTTCTGTTTGGCTTGGAGTTTCAATCGTAATTCCTTCAGGAACTGCGAAATTAACTGGGTGCGAGAAACCAAGAGTTAAGTCTAAAACTTTGCCCTTAGCTGCAGCACGGTAACCAACACCTACTAACTGAAGTTTCTTCTCGTAACCTTCATGCGTACCAACAACCATGTTGTTGATTAGAGCGCGAGCAGTACCTGCTTGTGCCCATGCATTGGCTACGCCTTCACGAGGTAAAGTTGTAATAACGTTGTCGTTAACTTGTACTTCAACAGCATTGTTGATAGTACGAGTAAGTTCACCGTTTTTGCCTTTAACTGTGATTTCCTGGCCTTTTAATGTAACTTCTACACCGGCAGGAACGTTTATTGGTGCCTTTGCTATGCGAGACATAGTTCCCCTCCGATTAAGCTACAAAACCAATGATTTCACCACCAACGCCTGCACTACGTGCTGCGCGGTCTGTCATTAGGCCTTTAGAAGTTGATACGATAGCGATACCTAAACCACCCATTACCTTCGGTAATTCGTCACGTCTCTTATAGATACGTAGACCAGGGCGACTTACACGCTGGATATTTTCAATAACAGCTTTGCCTTCGAAGTACTTTAACTCGATAGAAAGCTCAGGTTTAACATCACCACTTACTGCGAAGTCTGCGATGTAACCTTCATTTTTTAATACATTAGCTACTGCTACTTTCAGTTTCGAATTAGGCATCGTTACAGATACTTTCTTCGCTGACTGACCGTTACGGATTCGTGTAAATAAATCCGCGATAGGATCTTGCAAGCTCATAGTCTTACTCCCATGATTCTATTACCAGCTAGCCTTTTTAAGGCCAGGAATTTCACCGCGCATAGCTGCTTCGCGAACTTTAATACGGCTCATGCCGAATTTGCGAAGGAAACCATGTGGGCGGCCCGTAATGTTACAACGATTACGTTGACGTGCAGGGCTAGAATCACGAGGTAAAGCTTGTAGCTTAAGTACCGCGTCCCAACGATCATCTTCAGATGTATTAACATCACTGATGATAGCTTTTAGTGCTGCACGCTTTTCAGCGTACTGAGCAACTAGTTTAGTGCGCTTTGCTTCGCGCGCTTTCATAGAATTCTTTGCCATAACCCTACCCTTATTTCTTGAATGGGAAGTTAAACGCTTCTAACAACGCACGGCCTTCCTCATCTGATTTCGCAGATGTAGTGATTGTGATATCCATACCGCGTACACGGTCTACTTTATCATAATCAATTTCTGGGAAGATGATTTGTTCACGTACGCCCATGCTGTAGTTACCACGTCCATCAAAAGACTTAGCACTTACACCACGGAAGTCACGGATACGTGGGATAGCGATTGAAACCAAACGCTCAAAAAAGTCCCACATACGCTCGCCGCGTAGGGTTACTTTACAACCAATCGGGTAACCTTCACGCACTTTGAAGCCAGCAACAGATTTGCGTGCTTTAGTGATTAAAGGTTTCTGACCAGAGATAGCTTCTAGATCCGCAACAGCGTTATCTAAAATCTTCTTGTCAGCTAAGGCTTCGCCCACACCCATATTTAATGTGATCTTCTCGATCTGAGGGACTTGCATGACAGAGCTGAAACCAAACTTCTCTTGAAGTTCAGCAACTACTTTGTCTTTATATACTTCATGCAGTTTCGCCATCATTCTACTCCAACTATTAGATAGTTTTACCAGTAGATTTAAAGATACGTAATTTCTTACCATCTTCAATCTTGAAACCTACACGATCTGCTTTGCTCGTTTCCGAGTTGTAGATCGCAACGTTTGATACGTCGATAGACGCTTCTTTCTCAACAATACCGCCAGCTTGGTTCAACTGTGGAACCGGCTTTTGGTGTTTCTTGATTAAGTTAATGCCTTCGACAAATACTCGACCAGACTCGGTTACAACTGAAAGCACTTTGCCGCGCTTACCTTTGTCTTTACCTGCTAGTACGATTACTTCGTCATCACGACGGATTTTTGCTGCCATGATAGACTCCTTACAGTACTTCTGGGGCTAGTGAAACGATTTTCATGAACTTTTCATTACGAAGTTCGCGAGTCACAGGGCCGAAAATACGAGTACCAATAGGCTGCAAGTTATCATTTAAGATAACAGCCGCATTGCTGTCGAAACGGATCAATGAACCGTCTGGACGACGAACGCCTTTTTTGGTACGCACAACTACCGCGTTTTTAACATCACCTTTCTTCACTTTACCGCGAGGAATCGCTTCTTTTACAGAAACTTTAATGATATCGCCAATCGCTGCATAGCGACGGTGTGAACCACCAAGGACTTTTATACACTGCACTTTGCGAGCGCCGCTGTTATCAGCAACTTCCAGCTGAGTTTGCATTTGGATCATGTTAATGACCTCCGGTGTAGTAATTACAACTTGTCTTAAATTTGTTTAAAATCAAGACATTTCGATTGAATTCCACTCAAAAAACATACTAGATGTCTCTTAAGGGCGGGCAATTGTATCAGCATTGAGGAGGGAGTGGTAGGTTATTTTTTAATTAATTTAATGCAGAGGCTAAATTAGAAACTGGTTTTTTATGCTATCTATCTAAATTACAGGTGGTTATAAAACAAACAAGGCACCTTTACGGTGCCTTGTTTTATATCAGTAATTAAAATTAGCCAAACAAACCTTTTAATTTGTCTTTAATTTTGTCTTTAGCTTTTTCTTTTGCTTCGTCTTTAACCGCACTGCCTATATCTAATTTTATGCCAACATCATGAAATGGGCCTTTTATCCTCAGGGGAATTTTAAAGCCAGTGCTATCATCGGTAGTACCCTGACCTTCAATAGAATCAACTAAACCTGTTACTAGGCGGTAATTAACCTGAGTTTGCGGTAAATCAACGTCTCCTTCACCTGAAATACGTATTAAGGGGCTGATCAACGATAAATCAGTATTTTTGCCTACGCCATTGGTAAAGTTAAAACTACCAGAAAGTGCAGAGAAATCTGTTTTCTCAGATTCCTCAAATCCTGTATCTAATCCCTCAGACACGGCATTAAAGTTGCCTTTAACTAGCTCTTTCCCCTTACGCACCATTTCTGCTACGTTTGCTCCCTTAACTGCACCATCAGCGAACTTGAATCCTAGTTTACCATTAAGCGCGTTAATAAACGTTTTTTGGCTTTGCCCTGCTGTGGTTAGATTCCAGTTTAAAGAGCCCTTGCCCATTAGCTTATCAAAGCCTGCAGCATCGCTAAGTAATGGCTGTGCGTCTATTTTATCTAAATCGAAGTTGGTTGCTATTTTATAAGGGGTATTTTGAGCATTGATAGTCACCACCCCTTTACCTGTTCCTTCATAAGCCGCAAAGCTGTCTAAACTTAATTTAGCAACGCTATTTTTTAGTGCCACAGTAAACTGGTTGGCGCCGAGTTTAATATCGTTCGCTTTTAAGCCACTTGAACGGACAATCACATTTGCATCTAATGCATTCAAGCCACTTAAATCAATTTTAGTATCATCCCACACTATTGGCTCTGCAGGCTTAGAGTCGTCTTTTGCTGGGACTTCTTTTTTAGCTACGGTTTCAGGTAAGTAAGGATTTAAATCAAGCATGCCTAAGTCAATATCAGCATTAACAGCTAAGCGACTGCCTAAATTTAACTTACTTTTACCTTTAATCTCGAGTGCATCGAGCGTTGCTACTAATTCAGTTAAGTTAAACTCTTCACCGAGTAAGTGCATTTCGGCATTGATGCTAAAGGCGTTAAACGCATTGTTTTTAGCGTTTAAGTCAACTCCTTGCCAGTTAGCAATATTTTTAACCGAATCACCGTTAAGTGTTAAAAGTCCTTTAATGTCTTGGCCTTGTTTGGCTATGCTGCCATCAAACATTAGATCTACTAAACGTGAGTTAAGCGTTTGCTTTACATTAAATGTGGCGCCTTCAATCGCTTTTGCTGGTGTATTAAGTTTTACATCAAGCTCAAATCGCTCTTGCATATAAGTAATAGCACCGGTTACTTCAAGCTGTTTACGCAGTGAAGGCAGTAATATAGCCAGTTCTAAATCGCTAATTTGTTGTTTAGCACCCGTTTGACCATCTAAATAAGTAAATGACCCGCCATAAATAGCGACTTCACCTAATTGAATATCAAAGTTTTCAGGTAGTTTGACTGCCTCTCCCGCTTGAGTTTGTTGCTCTGGTTGCTTGGCCACTGCATCAAATAACTGCCAGTTTGCTTTGCCGCTTTTATCGGTTTCTAGCAAAATATCAGGCTCATTAATTACAAACTTTTCTAGCTTTAGTTCGCCACCGAGTAATGAAAGCCAAGGAATATGAACAGCAAGTTGCTGCATACTTGCCATATCAGCGCGAGAGCCACTGGGCATATTGGCAAAATGCACATCACTAAGCTCCAGCTTTAATGCAGGAAATACACTGAGGGTTTTATCTCCCTTTATCGTTAATGTGCGCCCAGTTGTTTTTTCTACCTGCTCAGACACTTTATTAAAAATGGTATCGGTAGGAATTAAAAATGGTGCAGCAACAATTAACGCTATGCATAGCAATAATATGACACCAATAACTTTAAATAAGGTCTTCATGATCATCCTTTCAAACGTGCAAATAATGTTCTTATCATAGCGGGAGTTAGCGCCAAAAGCATTGCCCAATAACTAAAAATCTACTTTCCTACATTCTAACGTGGGTATATGAATTGTAACTGAAACATTTTGATACCTTTAGGTTACAAAAAAATATTGACCAAATGATACCTACAGGTTACATTGATACCTACAGGTTACAAAATATAAATTAACACTTCCACAGGATGGACTTTATGAAACAACAAGATATTAAAACTGAAGAAAAACTTATGAGTCAGAACGCATGGTTTTCGGTGTTTATGGGTATCACTTTACTAATAATCAGTGGCTACCCAATTATCGGAAACACGTCAGCGCCGTTGCTGATTTTAGGAAGCGCCGCATTTCTTGGTTCTTTCCTTATGTTTGTAATTAGAGGTGGCTTTACATGGAGAATGAAATATCACCTTACTTATAAAGATGAATACTTAAATACTATAGATACTATTGCTTATAAACATGTTGTATTAGCATTGTTATTTAGTATGGGCACGGTTTATTTATTCTCTGAAGGCCTAACTTTACACATATCTCATAGCATGATGGCTACTTTTTACCTTGCTATTATGTGTTTGGCATACGGAATTTCTATTTTTTGGCAAAGCCGTGATTAGGAGTTAATGTGCAAAATCATATAGCTGAATTTCGTAAAAAGGCAGGGCTTTCACAGCAAGAGCTTGCTGATGCTATTAATGTATCACGCAAAACCATTAGCACGGTAGAAACGTCACGCTTTACTCCTTCAGTGACCATTGCTTTGAAAATAGCTCGGCAGTTTAATACTACTGTGGAGCTATTATTTACACTGGAAGAAGTAGATTAAAGCTTTTAAATGCAATCTTGTGTTAATTAACTTACCAAGATTGCATCCCCTGTATTCTCCGGTATGATGCACGCCCCTGTTGCTGCTGGCTTATTTAAGCTAAAATGAAGCGACTAAAAAGTATATCTAACCGGAGAGTCTACAAGGCATGAAGAAACTGCTAATTTCACCGTCAAAAATGGCATTAGGCGAGCAAGAAAGTCAAATTTATCAAAATATTCTGAAGCAATCTTCAGAGCTAAGCCTAAACCTGATGGCTGTGAAAGTGGAAAACCATCCAGAAGACTTTTTAGGTTGGTGTTATGAGCTATTAAGTGCAAGCCGCGACCGTATTAATTACGACTTACTCGAAACCCAACAATTACCACTATTAAAAAAGCTGCATGACCAACTTATTTCAGCCATTAGCTTTTTACAGTTAAAAACATTACGGGTAGCACCTTGGCCAGTAGTGAGTATGTTTGTAGATCAACATAAAGAACTGGTGGCACTTGATGAGCAGCTACGTTTAACTACTTATATTGCAGGCCTACGTGAAAAGCCGTTAAAAGAGATGATCCCTGAAGACTTACTCGCTTTTAGCGGTAAGCATATGGCATCACTCGATCCGAGTACTTATAACTTTGATGTAGAATGGTTTGCCTCTACCAAAAGCGCCAAAGGTTTTCACCAGATGCTGGCTGACCTGCCAGGTGCCTTCGACGATGCGCTTAGCAACATTCCACTTGAGGGTGATGTAGCCCAAACAAATTATCAGCAATTTGTAGTTGCTTACTTGAGTGCATTTAATGGTAGTGATGAAAAACCAACACTGGCACCTGCCACCCGCTTATTAGCAATGCGCCGCCCTGATGTATTTACACCAATAAGCAATAGCCGCTTAGATGCACTTTGCTCAGCTTTAGGTATCACCAAATTAAATAACCGCGACTTTGAGCGTTATTGGCAAGATGTAGTACAAAGTATTCACGCTATGTCATGGTTTAAAATGGCCAATGCTGGTAGTGAACTAGAAACACAGTTGGTGGATATTAAAGCGCTTATACCTTGCTTTTTCTATTATGCAGATACTAATACTGCAGATAACTCTAACTACATTAAGCTACTTAATAAACCTACACGTAGCACTTCTAGCAGCAGTAAAGCGCCACGCCGAGGCAAAGAATCTGCTGAGATTTTAGTGGATCGCGCGCTTGCTGCTGATGATATTCCAGAACATATTCGTGCTAAACGTGACTCTATTATTAGCGAAGTACAAAAAGGCCGCGGTGTTAACGAAACAATTACCCTAATGCGTGCCATTTTTGGTTAATTAACCCACAAGAAAAATAAAATAGCCTAGCAGCGCTTTGATGGTGCAGCTAGGCTATTTTTTGCACCAGCAAAGTGAACCTGCTAAATAATTACTTTTCTATCCCTACCTCATATTATTTTCAATACATTGTTTTAAATAGTAAAAATAATTTATAAACGAATAAGTTTAATTTGGCACACACAGTGCAAATACCCCATTAGTAACATAATAAAATGCCGCCAAACAAAAGGTTGTAGTCGTTCATAATAAAAAGCCTTGGCGTGCAAAATCATACAATGGGAAATGAGACATGCTAAAACTACAAAAAACAATATTGATCAGTGCATTGGCATTAACAGGAATGACATCAACTACTGCATTTGCTGAAGTAACAGCAAATGCAGCAGCCACTTCAAACTACTTATGGCGCGGACAAGAGCAAACTGGTGGCGATGCTGCTGTATCTGGCGGTATTGATTACGCTAATGAATCTGGCTTTTATGCGGGTACTTGGGCGTCAAATGCGTCTTGGGCCGATGAAATGACCTACGAACTAGACTTATACGCCGGTTTTGGCGGCGCAATTAATGAAAGCGTGAGTTATGACGTAGGGTATATCTATTATGCGTATCCTGATGCGGCATCAGGTGCCGATGCTGATTTTTCAGAAGTTTATGGCAGCATTAGTGTGCAAGGTTTTACATTTGGTGCAGCCGTACTTGCAACATCTGCAGCCAGTGGTGATGGTACTGATTTTGGTGATTCATTGTATTTAAATGCCGATTACAGCTTCGCTGTTGGTAGCAATGGCACAGAAATGGCGCTACACATAGGGCATTACTCAGGCGATTTCATCGGTGATGATAATATTATTGATTATGGTGTATCGGTGTCTAAAGATGGTTTTACTTTTGGCCTATCAGATAACGACATGGACGGCTCAGATGTAAAAGCTTATGTAGCCTACGCTGTCGACTTTAACCTATAAAAAGAATGTGTTACTTGCTGCAACACTAAGGGCCGAAAGGCCCTTTCTCATGTTTAAACTACCTAAAAAAAAGTTGTTAAAAAAAACAATAAGATAACATTTAAATTCTAAATCACGATTAAGGATTATTATAAATTTATCAAAGACATTTACCGCTATTTTAGCAATTACCCTAATTACAATGAGCTGATTAAGTTATGCAACCATGACATGCAGTTGTACATCAGGTAGCATGACCGTTGTGCATGATAGCAATACTGTTAGTTACTCTTGCTCTGATGGTGGTCGTGTTACTTGCATGATAAAGTTAAATTAAGCGTTATTTAGAAAGGCGTATGCCTTTCTCTTCTAAGGATAGTAAAATGAAATACGTATTTTTAATTGCACTTGTTATTGTCACCGCTGTAGGTATTAGTATTTTAAATACAGAGCAGCCTTCAAAACCTCCGCTAACCCACATACAATCAACTGATGAAGCAGTTCTTAGTAATGAAAACGCTAAGCCTCCAATTGAGCCAAATACCCTATTAAGTAAAGCCTCTGCACCATCTGTCAAACAGCACAAAGTTGTAGATCAAAAAGTGGCAACGATATCTAAATCATCTACTTCAAACCCTCATGTTTTCTCTGAAGAGTTTGTTTCAACTGAGGATGGAAAAGAATTTGTTTCAAAAAAAGCATTGGACGACGTATTTAAAAATGATACTTCAATATTACTGCAGCGCATGTCTGATATTGAATACTCTGAAATAGCACAAATACGTAAAGATAAGCTAAATGAGTTTATTCTAAATGAATTAAAAGACGTGACTATTTTACAGCAAGATCTCGAGTGTGCAGGGAAGGTTTGCGCACTAGAACTTACTTATACACAAAGTAGTAATCAAGCATCTATTGAGACTCTTTCAAGTTTTTCTAAAAACTATTCTTTTCAGCAATTTACTGAAACCGAAAATGGTGATAAAAAATTAAAAGCCCTTTATATTGCAACAGATAACCCTAGCGGTTTAAGTTTATCTGATAGCTAATTAGATATGTGGCTGTATTTACCTCAAATACAGCCACATAACAATTAAATTTCACTCCTGATTAATCAACATATTGAAACTACCTAATAGCTATAGAGCTTAGTAATACGCACTTTACACTCTACTTTTTATAACACACCACCTTTTGTTAACAATCGGTTACAATTGAGTGAAATTAGTACCTGCTTTTTCCTATATTATTAATCTACTCATTGGTATCAATTGTTTACCAACCCACAAATAGGTTATTAAGGAATAATAATGAAGTCATCTAACGCGCTTTCTGCTTGTATCGATATTTTTATCAGCCCAAGCAAGGCTTTTAACGGGCTAAAAGAAGCTAAAGGCTGGTCTTGGCTTGCTTTTGCACTTCTCGCACTTACTCTTGCAGCCTCTGCTTATACATTTTATGCCACTGCAGACTCACAATTTATTTTAGACCAGCAGGTTGCTGCAGCGAGTGTGGATGCCACAATCGGCGAGAAAAAAATGATTCGTCAAAGTATGGAACAAAGCCTCGATAACCAAGTGTGGTTTGCAATTGGTGGTGGGATTTTCGGCCTTCTTTTTATTAATGCACTCCTATCTGGGTATTATATGCTGATATCCAAGCAAGACCCTGATGCTAATTACGGCTATGGTGCGTGGTATGGTTTTGGTGTTTGGAGCATGATGCCGATGATTATTTCAAGTTTAGGTGTTGTTGCGCTAGTTCTTACAGCCAGTAACAATGAATTACCTATTAGTTTGTTTAATTATGCATCGATAAATCAGTTATTGCTGGGGTTAGAGCTTGGGGATAGCTTTTACACCATGATGGAAAGTTTAAGTATTTTTAGTCTTTGGAGCATAGCTTTGGTTGCTATTGGCCTAAAATGTTGGACTAATTTCAGCTTTAATAAAGCACTTCTTTTTGCGGCGCTACCGACCATTATGATTTACAGCATCTGGACAATTATTATTGTTGCTTAAAGGAATGTAGGTAAACTTTTTTGCCTACTCATTAAATACGGAAATAAAAATGAAAAAAGCGATTATCATTACCCTAGCAATTGCAGCTTTTATTGCTCTTATTGTATCAAAGCAAATTACTGGCGATGAAAAAGCACCAGAAGTAAATGTTGCACAGGTTGAGCAAGGTAGTATTGCAGACTCCATTATGGCCTCTGGCAATTTAGTCTTTAATACTCAAGTGCAGTTACGTTCAGAGGTAACCGGGCGAGTCGATAAGGTCTTTGTTGAAGAAGGGCAAAGTGTAAAACAAGGCGACATTTTAATGCGCTTAGATACCACTGCTTTTGAGTCAGAAGTAACACGTAATAAAGCGGTATTACGAGCTAGCGAAATAGAAATAAAACACAGTAAAACACGCCTTTTAAACATCGAACGTCAATTAAAGCGTCAAAAAGAACTTTATGACGTAGGCCTAGCTGGGCAAGAAGTATACGAGAACTTACAAAATGCACGCGACCTTGCCAAAATAGATATTGAAGCCAGAGTAGAGTCTTATAATCAAGCAAAAGCCTCTCTTTCAATCGCTGAAGATAGACTCAGTAAAAGTGTATTTCGTGCTCCAATGAGTGGCCTGCTCGCCTCAGTAAATATTAAAGAAGGCGAAACCGTTATTGCCGGCACCACTAATATTATTGGCTCAGATTTAATGCTGGTTGCCGACCCAAGCGCTATTTTGGCTGAGCTGAGAGTTGATGAAACTGATATTGCTGGGATTAAACTAGACCAGCATGCTGATATTTATGCTGCTGCGTACCCTAATCAACCATTCACTGGCAAGGTCATTAACATTGGAACATCAGCAAAAAATCAAGCAGGTTCACAAGGTTTATCATTTCGAGTGAAAGTGTTACTTGATAACACCGACAGGCAACTATACGCAGGTATGAGCTGCCGTGCAGAAATCGCAACAAGCCTCGCAGTGAATGGCTTAAAGCTCCCTATCGAAGCCGTACAAAAAGAAGATGATAAGACGTTTGTATGGCGTTTAAACGACGATAACACTGTAAGCAAAGCCTATGTAGAAGTGGGTATTTCTTCAGATATAGAGCAAGCCATTACCCAAGGTTTAAATAAAGGGGAGCGAATTGTTATTGGCCCTGCACGCCCTATCAGTAAGCTAAAAGAAAATGATACGGTAAAAGTTAAGCAATCAACTGCCAAGGATGCGCAATAATGTCGGCGGTAATTAAGCTTGAGCATATTAACAAGCAATACAAAATGGGTGAGCAAATTTTTAAAGCCCTTGATGATGTAAACGTGGTCATTAATGAAAACGAGTACGTTGCTATAATCGGCCCTTCAGGTTCAGGTAAGTCAACGTTAATGAACTTATTGGGTTGCTTAGATACTCCGACTACTGGGGATTACTTTTTAAAAGATAAACTTGTAAAAAGTATGACAGAAACCGAGCTCGCTCATCAGCGTAACGAAAGTGTTGGCTTTATTTTTCAGAGCTTTAACTTACTTCCGCGTGCGTCGGCACTTGAAAATGTGATGCAGCCTTTGGTTTATAGGTTTATACCCGCAAAACAACGTAAACAGAAAGCCTTGGATGCCTTAAAACGAGTTGGCCTTGGCGACAAAGTTAGCCATTTATCGAGCCAACTCTCTGGTGGGCAACGCCAGCGTGTTGCAATTGCCCGTGCCTTAGTCACAAAACCGCATATTTTACTCGGTGACGAACCAACCGGGAATCTAGACAGCAAAACCACCACTGAAATTATGGCGCTATTTGATGAGCTACATAATGAAGGCCACACCATTATTTTGGTAACTCACGAACAAGAAATTGCAGATCATTGCCAGCGAGTTATTCGCTTAGTTGATGGCAAGGTAGTGAGCGATGTGCGTAAAGGTGAAGGAGACAAACAGCATGTTTAAATCTGCTATTGCAATTATGGAAGGAACAAAAGCAGCACTAATGGCCATTAAAGCCAATGCCATGCGAAGCGCACTCACTTGTTTAGGGATTATAATTGGGGTTGCCGCGGTTATTACAGTGGTAGCCGTTATGCAAGGCTTTACTAAGCAAATTAACGATCAACTCGCAGATATGGCACCTGATGTAACCACAATTAAACCCTTTACCAGCATTGAACAAGAAATGGTGGGTAAAAACGCTAAACTCACTTACAACGATTTTTTAGCCTTAAAAGCACGTGTTAAAGAGGCTGAAACACTCACTGCACTGATGTTTACTTGGCGTTTTTCTGGTGGCGCTGAATATGGAAATAAAAGCCACTCATCACGAGTAATGGGTACAGAGCAAGATTACCAAAAAGCGTATAGAACCTTTCCAGAACTTGGGCGCTTTATTCGCGCCGAGGATGATGAAAAGCGCCGTCGAGTCGCTTTTATTGGTCCATCCATTATTGAAAAGCTAAACCTACCAAAAAACCCTGTAGGCGAATATATTAAACTTGGCGGCGAATGGTTTAGAATTATTGGTGTTGCTGAAAAACAAGGTAGTTTATTGGGGTTCGATCAAGACGATTATATTAATATTCCCATCAGTACCATGAGCGCATTAGAGGGTGCAAGTAGCAGCAGTAATGTACAAATTATGTTTAGACTCAAAGAAGACAGTGATGAAGAATTGGTACTTGCTAAAATCACTCGCATTTTACGCCAATTACATAAACTAAAAGACAATCAAGAAAACGACTTTGAATTTGAAACAGCTGAAAAAGCACGCGCTAATGTTGATAAATTTACAGGTAGCGCTACAGCAATTACCGCAGGGATTGTAGGTATCAGTCTTGTAGTTGGCGGTATTGGTGTAATGAACATTATGCTTGTATCTGTCACCGAGCGTACCCGCGTTATTGGTACATTAAAAGCGCTTGGTGCAACACCTGGGTTTATTATGCTGCAGTTTTTAGTCGAAGCTGTAGTACTTTCATTATTTGGTGGTTTAATTGGCTTAGCCATTGGCTATGGGGGTGCTGCACTCATTTCTTTTATGGTACCTAGCATGCCAGACGCTTACATACCTGGCTGGGCAATCATGTTGTCGTTTGGCTTTACCTCGCTAATTGGTATTGTATTTGGTTTAGCCCCAGCGATAAAAGCAGCAAGACTGAATCCAATTGATGCTTTACGTTATGAATAACCGCTCTGAATAGCAACCTGTTTGCTTATAATTGCACCCTAAAACAGCTTACTTCATTGTTTTAGGGTACATATTAGGTTCACTTATCTATTGGCTAGGCCTTGCTACGTGATATAAATACTTTTGCTCAGCGCGGGTTTACAAACTTAAACAGATCAAGCCTTTACTGTAACTTTAAACCAAATACTCTAATAATAAGAAGCGAACAGCCATGCAAGATCACAAAAGCCAACCATTAACCGATTTTATAGAATACCCGCCAGAGGAAATGCTCGCTCGTGCGAATGAGTTTTTACAAACGAGCCAACGCCGCCATAGTATTCGCAGCTTTAGTAATCGCCAGGTGCCAAAAGAAGTCATCGAAACCTGTATTAAAGCGGCAAGTACAGCACCTAGTGGTGCAAACCACCAGCCTTGGCATTTTGTAGCCATTAATAGCGCAGATGTTAAAAAGCAAATTCGTGAAGCAGCCGAGAAATTAGAACGCTCATTTTATGAAGGTCGCGCAGGCGAAGAATGGCTTGATGCATTAAAACCATTAGGCACCGATGCTAATAAACCCTATTTAGAGCACGCATCATGGTTAATTGCAGTGTTTAGTCAAAAAAAGGGGGGTGTAAATACGGACGATAAAAACACTAATTACTATGTGCATGAATCAGTAGGGCTGGCCACTGGTTTTTTAATTCAAGCACTACACCGAGCAGGCCTTGCAACCCTGACCCACACACCAAAACCGATGAGTTTTCTAACCGATATTTGTGGGCGTGATAAAGACAACGAACGCCCTTATATGTTACTTATTACCGGTTACCCAGATGAGCATGCAACAGTGCCGCTGCACGCCCTAGATAAAAAGTCGATTGATGAAATTGCGAGTTTTATTTAGTCGCTTTGACTTGGCATGTAATCAACAGCAAGTACATCACCCTCTTTTAGGCCTGCTATTACGTGTTGCTGGTTATTTATAATACTGCCTAAACGCACGAAACGTTTAACCAGCGTTTCGTTTTCAAGTACATACACCATATTGAGCTGACCAAACTCATGCACCCAACGTGGATCAATTAATACACCTTGGGTACTTTTTATTGGTAACTGTAGTTGAGCATAAAGGCCTGGCATTAAACCAAGTTGCGCATCGGCTTCTAAACGAATAAGCAAGCTGCGCGCCGCGTTATCTGCCACTGGTACAATTTCGCTCACCGTTGCGGGTGTTGTTATATCTAGAGAAGGTAATACCACATTTAAACTGTCCCCGACTCTTAATTTTACTGCTTGTTGTTCACGTACATTAAATTCAAGCTGTAACTGTAATGGGTTATACAAAGTAATCAGCGGTTTACCGGGTGTTGCAGTATCGCCAGGTTCAGTTAGGCGCTCAACGACCACGCCCGAAATAGGGGCAGTAATACGCGTATAATTAAGCGATACCTGAGCTTGCGTTTGCTGTTGCTTAGCAACCGCTAAATTAGCGGTTAAGTTTTCAAACTTTGCTTTGGCGTCATCTAATTCACTAACAGATACTAATCCTTGCGCATTTAAATCAATCATTCTGGCTAGTTGCTTTTTAGCTTGCGTTAACGATGCTTGCACCGCATTAATATTTGCGCTGCTTTGCGCTAACGCCGCTTTAAAATCATCTTGCTTGAGCATAATAAGTAAGTCGCCCTTAGCGACTTTATCGCCAGCACGTACTTTTAACTGCTCAACCTGCGCCATAACATGCGATGAAATTTGCGTATTTTGTTTTGCTATTACACTACCTGGTACCTGCTCAGTGCCTGCAATACTTTGCAGTGTTACCGTTACTCGCTCACCTTGATAGTTCGTTATTTGTGATTCTTTTAAGCCTGCAGTTTGCTTGTCAGAAAAGCTGCCCGCCATATAAAGCACAGCCATAATAATGACAAATAACGCGGCCAATGTGCCTATAAATTTTGATTTACCCTGCATGCGCTTTATCCTCTGTGCTTGCAAACACTAAATAATAAACAAGCGGTACTACAAATAATGAAAATAATGTAGACGCCACAATGCCAAAAATAATCGCAATCGCGAGCCCGCTAAATACCGGATCGAGTGTGATCACTAAGTTACCTAATAAAGTGGTACCTGCGGTTAGGAGCACAGGGCGCATTCGCACCGTACCCGCTGCAACAAGCGCCTCTTTAATTGCCATGCCTTGGCCGCGAGCTTGATTAATAAACTCAACCAAAATAAGTGAGTTACGCACCACGATACCTGCAAGGGCAATCATGCCTATCATCGCTGTGGCAGTAAATAATACCGGCTCTGGGGCTCCAGCTATAGAGCGCTCACCAAACTGATTTAACAGCCAAAAACCTGGCATTATGCCTATTACTGTTAACGGAATAGCTGACATGATAATCAGCGATAAACTCGCCGACTGTGTTTGTACCCGTAAAATTATAAATATAGCACTGAGCGCAAACGCAAAGGCAATGCCCATATCTCTAAATACATCAATGGTTATGCGCCATTCCCCCTCGCCGCTAAAGCTGACATGGGTTCCTTGTGGTAGTTGCCATGGGGCTGTTCCGCCATTATTAAAAAAGTGACGACCTACCCACGATGTTTTAACAAACTCATCGTTTGATACATTTAAATCAGCATTCACATCAGCAATCACTTCCGCTGGTGTGCGCCCATTAAGCTCAGCCATAACATAAATCACGTCGCGCTGATCTTTACGAACAATCGCTTTAGCAACATGATGTTGTGTAAATTCACCGAGTTCTGAAAGCGATACTAACGGCCTTGGCGCACTGCTTAAACCAAACTCGTTACTGGTTTTAGCTAAATCTCTGTCGCCCCTAACCTGAAGTGCAAGTAATTGCGAAAGCTGATTTCGCTCGCTGTACGGTAGCTGTAATTTAATATCAACGGGCTCTGTTTCATTGCTCACATAAAGTACACCCACGTTTTCACCTTGAGAGGCAATACTGAGTGTTTGTGCAATATTTTGAGTTGAAACCGCACTGAGTGCGGCCTTGGTTTTATTGGTAACAAAGCGCTGTAATGGCGAGGGTGCCACCATTGAGGTATCGACTTCAACTACATGAGGCTCTTGCTGTAAACGCGCAGCTAGCTGCTGGGCAGCGTGAGAATGTGTTTGCTCATCAACAAAAGCATCTCGGTAAACCTCAGCAACTAAGGTACTCAGTACCGGCGGCCCTGGTGGTACTTCAACCACTTTTATTACAATGCCATCGGTTGCTAGCATCGCGAGCTGTTCGCGAAGGCGCATAACTACTCCATGCGATTGATGATCGCGCTCAGACTTATCCACTAACAATACCCTCAGCTCGGCGAGATTCGCTGCCTCACGGCGATAATAACCACGCACCATGCCATTAAAATCCATACTAGAGGGCTGCCCAACATAGGCCGCTATTTCACTTACTTCATTTAACTGCCATGTGAGGGTTTGAACCTGCTTAGTAAATGCAGCCGTGCTCTCTAGATTAGTACCCTCTGGCATATCTATAAGTACTTGCAGCTCATTTTTATTGTCAAAAGGCAGGAGCTTTAATGGTACCAAGCGCATCACGGGTAACATGGCGCTGATAATAAACAATCCTAACGTTATCCATAGCACCCATTTAGCTCGCATTTTTGAGGCGAGTAGTGGGCTGAGTAATCTTTGGTATAAACCCGCTTTAGGTTCAAGATCAGGTTGTTCAAAGGTGTTTGGTTTAAGCAATTTCATGGCCAGCCAAGGAGTGACAAAAAAAGCTACCAAAGTAGACACCATGACACTAATGGGCACGTTAAACGCCATAGGTGCCATGTATGGCCCCATCATGCCGGTAATAAACGCCAATGGAATAAACGCCACCATTATAGTGAGTGTTGACATAAGCAAGGCATTTCGAATTTCGCTCATTGCGCCAACAACATGCTGTTTTTTATCGCCTTTGTTATTTATAAAGCGACTAATATTATCAATACCCGTGATTGGGTCGTCTACCAGTAAGCCTAATGATAAAATAAGCGCAAATAAGGTCACCCGATTAATGGTGTAACCAAATGCAAAATCTAATGAGAGTGTAATGCCATAACAAATAGGAACCGCCAGCCCAACCACCACGGCAGGGCGCCAACCTAAAAACACGCCAACAAATATCACCACAGTAAACACCGCAAACACTAAACTTGATGTGAGGTTATTTACTTTTTCATTAGCAGTTTGGCCATAATCTCTAAGTACTGTATAGCTAACTTCTGGTGGCAGTAAGGTATTTGCAAGTTCATTCATCATAGTATGAACATTACCAGCAACAGCAACCGCATTAGTCCCTGTTTGCTTGGCTACGCTTAAAGTAACCATAGGCAACTGCTGCTGTTCAGTAGATTGCGCTAACCATTGGTAATGCTCAGTTTCACTAGGGCCATCGCTGACTGTTGCAATGTCCATCAAGTAAACACTTTTACCATTAACCACATTAACAACTAATTGCTCTACCGCTGATTGTGTTCTTAGTACATCACCTGCCTGAATAGCAATTTTCTGCTGATTATCAACCACACTCCCTACCTGAGTGAGTTGGTTTGATACATTTAATGCGTAAAAAACATCGTTTACCGTGGTTTGATGGGCAGCCAGTGCGCTGGCATTTAAATTGATGGTAAGAGTCCGCGTACGCCCCGAAATTACTTTAACTTCACTGGTATGCTCAATGCGTTGTAAACTATTAGCAATTTCGTTAGCAAAACGGGTTAGTTCATAATCACCATAGAGTTGCGGGTCTTTACTGTAGAGGCCTAACATCACAATCGGCACGTCATCTACTTCTATTGGACGAATTTGCCAACTTTTGATCACCGATGCCATTGTATGCTGATAACTATTCAGTTTTGCATAGGTATCTAAAATTGCTTGTTCGCGGTTGTGCCCTACTTCAAAGCGCAGCGTAACCACTGTACTGTTAGTTTGTGTGGTTGAGTAAATATGCTTCACTCCCACCAACTGAGCCAGTAACTTTTCGAGCGGTTGTGTTACTAACCTAGCGACTTCAGGCGCCTCAACGTTAGGTGCTGATACATAAATATCGAGCATGGGCACAGTAATTTGTGGCTCTTCTTCTCGAGGTGTCTGATTTAGTGCAAATACCCCAAGCAACAAAGACATCACAAAAATAACAACCGGAATGCGACCACTTAAACTACTTTTTACCGCATTGTCTATTAAGCTCATTGCACTTAGTCCTTACAAAATAACCCATACAAGGTACCAAGCAAGACGACCGCATTTTCATCAATGACACGATAATAAATTGTTTGGCTCTCGCGGCGCGTAGCCACAATATTTGCTTTACGCAGCGCTGCTAGGTGCTGAGATAACGCAGACTGCGCTAATGGCACGGCTTCATTAAGCTGTGATACGCTCATTTCTGAATCTTGCAAAGAACATAAAATCATTAAGCGATTTTTATTGGCTAAAACTTTTAATAGCTGCTCGGCTTGTTCTACATTGCCGGCCATGGCAGTAAAGTCAATATTCATACTATGCTCTTATTCTAAAATAGAGCCTGAGTATAGGACGTTAGATTAGAAAAGTCTAATATTAGATTTTACTAATATAGGTATATCTAATATAGTGGCTGTACTGAATTAAATAACTGGCCTACTATAATGAAACTAAACAATGCACTCAGACTAATCGCTGGCATAATGATTATTGTGTCGCTTTTATTGCAAACTTATCACGATCCTAAGTGGATTTACTTTACAGCTTTTATCGCAGTAAATTTAATTCAATCAGCTTTTACTAGCTGGTGCCCAATGATCACTCTATTACGCAAACTTGGCTTTAAGGAATAAACACCATGCTTACCCCTATTCCCGATTTACTAAAAATAATTACTCCTAATCAGCGCCGTATTGATGCCGAACAAGCAAAGAAAGAGCTTGAGCAAAATAAAGGATTGTTGATTGATGTACGAGAACCCGCTGAACATGCCACCAAAGCAGCTATAGGCGCTATAAACATTCCTCGCGGGCTACTTGAAATGAAACTTATGGAAATAGAAAAAGACGCAGCCCGTCCTATTTACTTACATTGCGCTAGTGGCGCGCGTGCAACATTAAGTGCTGAAGCGCTGACCCGAGTAGGCTACGAAAACGTGACAGTTATTACCTGTAAAGCAGAAGATGTTTGTCAGGCATTTTAAATGCTAAGAATTAAATTACTCGGCGATCAACCGATCGCTGAGTATTAATTTATCCCTCGTATTACTTTTTCTCATCCAACAACGTGACTAGCATTTGTTCGATATTTTTTACACTGTAGGTCAGCGAGCGAATCAGTTCGACTTGGCTTTGTGATTCATCTTGCTTGGCTTTAGCAGGTTGTTCTGCTGTGAGGTTATCTTTTTGAGTTAAAATGGCTTCACGAAATTCACTGGCATCAACTACCCCCAATAAAGATACCAATGCGCCTTGCCCCGACTGCCCTGCGGTTTCAAAGCTTAAACGGTATAAGCCAAATAGTCGCATAAGCGGCCCTTGGCTTAATCCGACATCAGTGATTTTTTCAAGCGGGATGGACTTTTCTTCTTTAAAAAATATACCGCACTTCACCACCAGCTTTCGCTCTAATAAATCAGCCGACATAGCGGCTAATATTCGCCCAGCGACTAGCCATACAATAATCAAAATTACTGGTATAAATAAAATAGTCACCAGAGGAAAAACACTGCATATTGCCGCTAAACACAGCCAATATTGTTTTACTTTGTTATCAAAGTTCGCGCTTTTTAGCACTGTTTGAGTCATATGTGGATTCTACATTTAATTTCGATAAGAACAAAAATACGCCAATTGGAAAAGCGACGCAATATCTATCACATATCGCAGCGTTACGTGACTTACTACTTTAATTTACATCGCTACAAACTTTTAAACACTAACTTACACTTTGCGATGACGGATCTCGTTACACTCACCCACCTCTATTTACGCAACAAACCTACAAAGGTAAACATGAATACTT
>NZ_BADU01000180.1:0-148 GCF_000239875.1 Pseudoalteromonas sp. BSi20311
CAGCACAGTCAATTCAATATCGAAAGATATTAAATAAATTCAGAATTCATTGAGCTGTCGAAAGACAAAAACTTTTAATTGAAGAGTTTGATCATGGCTCAGATTGAACGCTGGCGGCAGGCCTAACACATGCAAGTCGAGCGGTAAC
>NZ_BADU01000179.1:0-1360 GCF_000239875.1 Pseudoalteromonas sp. BSi20311
ATCTTTATGGTTACCTCAACCGTATTCAATCATCCCGCCGATTAGAAACCGAATGCCAACGCAATATTGAACTGATGTGGCTACTTGGTAAGTTGGCACCCGACTTTAAAACGATTGCTGATTTTAGAAAAGACAACGGAGGCGGTATAAAAAATGTATGCAAAACGTTTGTTGAAGTCTGTCGTCGCCTGAATATGTTTGAGAAACCCGTTGTTGCCATCGATGGTAGTAAGTTTAAAGCTAGCAACAACAAAGGCAATAATTTTACGCCAAGCAAAGTTAAATTTCACATCGACCGAGTCGAAAAGAACATTGAACGTTATCTTGAATTACTTGATGAAGCCGATAAAGAGCAAGCTAACGTCACAAAAATTAAAGCCACAAAAGAGAGACTAGCTGACTTTCGCAGCCAGTTAAAAAAACTATACGAGATTAAAGAACAAGTTGAAGCTCATCCTGATAAGCAAATATCCACTACTGATCCTGATTCACGTTTAATGAAAACTCAAGGTTTTACAAGAGTTGTGAGTTATAACGTACAAAGTGCGGTTGATACCAAGCATCACCTCATAGTGGCGCATGACGTGACCAACGTGCCAGATAGAGGCCAGCTTGCGTCAATGACGAAACTCGCACAAGAAGCATTGCGCAAGAAAGATATACGGGTATTAGCAGATAAAGGTTACTTCAGTCAGCCAGATATAAAAGACACTATCGATTTGGGTGCAGAGCCAATCATGCCCAAGACGGATACATCGTCCTCTGAAAAGAAAGGGATATTTAACCGCTCACTTTTCAAATACGATGCAAATAAAGATATTTACTTATGCCCCGCTGGTAATGAACTTCAAAATCGAATGCAGGTATTTGAGCAAGGTAAATACCTTGATGTTTACTTCAATCACATTGCTTGTCGAGATTGTAAAATAAGAAGTCAGTGCACTAACTCTAAAAAAGACCCTAGGCGAATAAGGCGGTGGGTGCATGAGATTCTGACAGAAGAAATGCTTCAAAAGCTAAAGAATCAACCTGAATTGATGCTTCATCGCAAGCAAACTGTTGAGCACCCCTTTGGCACAATTAAACTCTGGATGGGAGCTACCCACTTACTAACACGAGGTTTAAAAAGCGTGGGGACAGAAATAAGTCTTCATGTCCTAGCTTACAACTTCAGAAGAATGATAACAATTATGGGAGTTAACGGCCTAAGTAAAGCAATTAGAGTAGCGTTGCCATAGCAGTTTCGCTCGCGCGGAGAAAATTGCGATACTGAGAAAAAATCGATCGCAACCATCTTAAATGGTTTCAAACTAAGAACATACCCAAGACAATTTATTAAAAATTAGTTTTTACACAGTCT
>NZ_BADU01000178.1:0-1959 GCF_000239875.1 Pseudoalteromonas sp. BSi20311
AAATACGACTAAAATAATAGAAGCTGCAAAAAATACGGGACGAGCCACTTCTTTACCCGCATTTTGAAGACGTAACTTAATACCATGATCATCTTGTTCTACATCATGTGGATCAGTATCAGCACTAGGCACTCTTTCTTTTACAGTTTTTAAATGGGTAGAGTCTGGTCTATTTAAATGCTTAAACATGTTTTCAACCATCACGACTGAACCATCAACTAGCATACCAATGGCTACGGCAATGCCACCCAATGACATAAGGTTTGCAGAAATGCCCCACCAAGCCATGATCATTAACGCGATACCAATTGAAATTGGAATAGATATTAGGACAAGGAAGGTTGCACGTATATTCATTAAAAATAGTGCTAATACAATACAGATGAAAATAAATGCTAGTAATAGTGCATCAACTACTGTATCAACGGCTTTTTCAATCAAATCAGCCTGATCATAAAATGGTTCAAAGCGAACACCTTTAGGCAATGCTTGATTAATCAATGGGATTCTTGCATTGATACCATCAATGGTGGCTTTAGTATTAGACCCCATGCGTTTTAAGACAATGCCAGAGACAACTTCACCTAAATTTTCGACTTTACCGTCTTCGGTTTTGCGCGTCATTGTGACAGCACCTTGACGAATTTCACTGCCCATTTCAACTTTAGCAATATCCGAAACCGTCACAACTGTCCCATCAACTGTTTTGACGGGAACTTGTTTGATATTACTAATACCAGCGTCACCACTTTCAAACCAACCTGCACCTCTAATAACAAGCTGCTCTTGCCCACGGTTCATATACCATCCGCCAACATTGGCATTGTTGTTATCTAGGGCACCAACAACGTCTTCTTGCGTTAGGTTATAAGAAAGAAGCTTAGATGGATCTACATTTACTTGGTACTGCCTAACAATACCTCCAAAGGAGAGTACATCAGTAACACCATCGACAGGCATAACGAGTAATTTTACTACCCAATCATTGAGACTCCTGAGTGCCATAGCATCATAGCCTGCATCTTTATCTGAAATAAGAAGGTACTGAAATACTTGGCCTAGCCCTGAGGTGTTTGGCCCCATTTCGGGTGTGCCGACACCTTCTGGTATCAGTTCTTTTGCGGCTTGAAGACGCTCAAATACAAGTTGTCTTGCAAAGTAAATGTCGGTGCCTTCTTTGAAAACAACCGTGACGCCAGACAAGCCTGTTTTAGAAATTGAGCGCACTTGTTCTACATCAGGTAAGGCATACATGACCGCTTCAATGGGGTACGTAATGAGTTGTTCAACTTCTTCAGCAGCTAGTCCTGGCGCTTCAGTATTTACAGCAACTTGAACATTAGTAACATCAGGAAAGGCATCTAAATTTAGTTTTGGTATAACCATAATTGCGCCGACAATTGTGGCAAACAGCGCAATCAAAATCAGGAGTCTATTATTAACAGACCAATCTATTATTTTATTAAACATAGTCTTGCTCCTTAGTGGTTATGCGGATCAAATCCGCCTTTAGCGATTTCAGAAGCAACAAAAAATGCGCCTTTGGTTACAATTCGCGTCCCACTATCAAGGCCAATGATTTCCCTAAAATCACCTAAGGCTCGGCCTAGTTCTACTTCTACAGCTTTAAATTCTCCAGGGTGGTCTTCGACAAATACGGTCCAATCACCATCTGCGCTGCGGATCAATGCTTCTTCTGGCACAGCCATCACTTTCTGCTTTGTGGCAAACTGAAAGTAAACTTTTACAAACATACCTGAATGAAGGTTATCATCAGCATTCTGTACCCCCAATCTAATAATTCTTGTACGAGTTACGGGATCAATTGTATGGGCTTCTTGGATAACTTTGGCATTGTAACTCTGGCCTTCTAATTTAAGTACCGCAGGAGAATCAATTGATAAATTTAGCTTTTTATTTGGAGAAACTTTTGCTTCAACCCATAGTTGTTTTTCATCA
>NZ_BADU01000177.1:0-352 GCF_000239875.1 Pseudoalteromonas sp. BSi20311
TCGCTGCTACAGAATAATATTTGGCTTTTTATTTCCTCTAAAAGCGCAGCGTCTCATAACCTCTTTGTGAATAAATCCTTAAAAATTATTTGAACACAGAGAAGACAACGGGCTTCGAGCGACGAGTAGCGAGCTTTACAAACAGCCTGATATCAGCCTTGAACCTAGAGCCTACTCTTTTAGCGCAGCGTCTCTTTGCCCTCTTTCTGAATAATTTACTAAACCCTATTTGAACACAGAGAAGAAAATGAGGAGTAAATGAGAAAGTGGAACATCAAACTGGTAGCAGCGGGTTTACCCCGCGTTTGTTTACTTCATAATTTTTAACCCCACGCGATATAAAATTGCTGCT
>NZ_BADU01000176.1:0-1478 GCF_000239875.1 Pseudoalteromonas sp. BSi20311
TCTTTAATACGTTGGTTGATACTTTCTACCATAACGACCCCATTCAATACCGCTACACCAAATAAGGTAATAAAGCCAACGGAGCTTGGTACAGACAAGTATTGTCCAGATAAATATAAGGAGAAAACTCCGCCAATTACAGCAAGCGGCACGTTGACCAATATCAGCATAGCTTGACCAACAGAACCAAAGGCAAAGTAAAGTAGTAGTGCGATTAGTGCTAACGATAAAGGTACAACTATAGCTAACCTATTTTGAGCACGTTTTTGACTTTCGAACTGGCCGCCAATCGAAACAGAATAACCTGAAGGTAAGTCAACCTTTTCAGCAATTACCGTTCTGATATCGGCAACCACGCTTCCCATATCTCGATTTTGTACATTTGCTTGGATAACGACTCTTCGTTGTACATCATCGCGTCTAACTTGTGGTGGGCCTGACTCAAATGAGACTGAGGCTACGTCACCCAGCCGCACCCAAGCACCAGTAGGTGATTGAAGCCGAATATCAGCAATAGCTTCTTTGTTACTTCGGTACTCTTCCTCTATGCGAACGTAAATATCATAACGTTCATTACCATTGATTATTTGTCCGGCTTCAACACCACCAATACCATCACGCACAACCTCCATTATGTCACTCACAGACAATCCAAAGCGTGATAGTTCTTGCCTGTTAGGACTTATCACCAATTGCGCTTCACCAGCAATTTGCTCCAATGCAACATCCCTTGCACCTTCAATGTTTTTAATTGCTGTTTCTATTTCTTGACCTTTAGCCGCCAGTACCTCAAGTTCAGGCCCAAACAACTTTATCGCCAACTGAGCCTTAACACCAGATAGTAGCTCATCGACACGAGTCGCAATAGGTTGAGAAAAGTTGAGTAGCAACCCAGGGAATTCTTCTAAAGATCTCTCCATTTTTCCTTGAAGTTCATATCGATTAGATGCACTGGTCCACTCAGAAACAGGCTTCAACCCTATGTAAATTTCGATGTTATTCACAGGCTCTGGGTCTCCACCTATTTCTGCTCGACCAATTCGGCTTAATGCATAGGTTACTTCAGGGAAAGCCATTAGTTTTTCTTCTAGAATTGGTGCCACAGTGAGCGCGGTATCTAAACTGGAAGAAGGTGCAAGCGTTGCTCTTAAGTTTATCGTCCCTTCTTCTAACTCAGGTACAAATTCAGTACCAATTAATGGAACTAATGCAAAGGCAGAGAAAACTAATATAAGTGCGGCTGAAATGACTAATTTGGTGCGTTTTAGTGCGAATGTAAGCCCTTTTCTGTAGAGTTTGTCTAATGGCCTAAGAACAAAGCTTTCCCTCTCTTTTACACCTGACTTAAATAAATAAGTAGCTAAAGCGGGTACAATAAACAACGCAACCACAATAGCGGATATAACAGCTAAAATGATACTTATTGCCATAGGTTGGAATAACTTTGCCTCAACACCTTCAAAGCTAAATAAAGGCGT
>NZ_BADU01000175.1:0-4106 GCF_000239875.1 Pseudoalteromonas sp. BSi20311
TTAGTTATTTTTTAGTCGTTTTTATGGCGTTTTCTTTATCTCAGTCTAAGCTTTTGTTATGGATTGAGTTGATAAGGAAAAGCTTAAAAATGCTTAAACTACCAAATGAGCTTTCAATTGTTCAGGTTGACGTTTTACATCAAGATTTATTAAGCGAGCTTAATAATAGCCGAGATATTTGTCTGGATATTAGCGATGTCATGTCTGCTGATACCGCCTCGGTTCAACTCCTTTGTGCCCTACAAAAACACCTTCTTACTATCAATCAAAAGATTGCCTGGGTTGGCAGCAGTGACGCATTAACCAATGCCATTGAACAACTCGGTTTAAGTGAATATTTAGCTTCAGAAAGTACTAACTAGAGGTTTATATGAAAAGAATTTTAGCTGTCGATGATTCTGCATCAATGCGCCAAATGGTGAGCTTTACGTTAAAAACAGCAGGGTTTGATGTTACCGAAGCCAAAGATGGCAGCGAGGCATTAGCTATTGCCAAGCAACAAGGTTTTGATGCAGTTATTTCTGATGTAAACATGCCAATTATGGATGGGATCACACTTATTAGAGAGCTAAGAGGGCTACCAGATTACAAGTTTACACCGCTGCTTATGCTTACTACGGAGTCGGGGATGGATAAAAAAGTAGAAGGTAAAGCTGCTGGGGCAACAGGATGGATTGTAAAACCTTTTAATCCAGATCAGCTATTAGCCGTGCTAAAAAAAGTAATCCGTTAACTTAGGAGTGCACTGTGAGTATTGATTTAAGCCAGTTTTTTGAAGTGTTCTTTGAAGAGAGTTTTGAAGGCCTCGATATCATGGAGACTGAATTACTCAACTTAGTGCCAGGCGAAGAAGACTTAGAAACCATTAATACTATATTTAGAGCTGCTCATTCAATAAAAGGGGGCAGTGCTACTTTTGGATTTAACTCAATTGCAAATTTTACCCATGTATTAGAAACATTATTGGATCAAATTCGTGAAGGTGAGCGCAATATAACTAGCGAGCATATTAATTTATTACTTAAATCAGTGGATTGCTTAAGGGCTTTGTTAAGTTCGCTAAAAGTACAGGAAGAACCAGATTTAGCCCAAGCAGATACTTTACGTGAGCAGTTCGAAAAATTACTAGGTATGCCAGCTGGTGAGGAGCAAGGGGAAGAAACACATCATGAGCAGGTTATAGTTAATACTTATCAGATTGATTTTAAGCCACATTTTCATCTTTTTAAAACCGGTAATGAACCTTTGTTTATGATCAGCGAGTTAGCCGAACTTGGTGAGTTAGAAGTACAGGCATTCACCGATGCCATACCTGACATTAAAGAATTAACCAGCGATGAGTGCTTTTTATATTGGCGGTTTTTCTTAAACACTGAGCGCGATGAGCAAGCCATTAAAGAGATTTTTGAATGGGTTGAAGATGATGCAGATATTAAAGTCGAGCTATGCGGTGGCTTATTTAATGATGCTAAAGCCGAGTCAGAGGAAGTAATTAACGAACCGACTATTGTGGAGGAAGCTCCCAAAACTGCTGAGCAACCCAAAGCGAGTAAAGCAAAGGCACCTGCCAATACGCCCAGCGCTAAAGCTGCACCAGAATCTACTTCTATTCGGGTTGGTATAGATAAGGTTGATTCATTGATTAATATGGTGGGTGAGTTGGTTATTACCCAAGCAATGTTAAATCAGCTTAGCGAACAGGAAATGACAGCCACTGCGGTAACCTCGCTTCAAGAGGGATTGGCGCAACTAGCGCATAATACCCGAGACTTACAAGAAAACGTGATGCGTATTCGTATGCTGCCAATTAATTTTGTATTTAGTCGTTTTCCACGTCTGGTGCGTGATATTGCTCAAAAGCTTAATAAAGAGGTGGAGTTAAAGCTGATCGGAGAGCAAACCGAGTTAGATAAAACTGTGATGGAAAAAATATCTGATCCTATGGTGCATTTAGTAAGAAACTCACTGGATCATGGTATTGAAACTGTAGAAAAGCGTATTGCGGCAGGTAAAGATCCTGTGGGCAAAGTTACATTAAATGCTTTTCATCAGGGAGGAAATATCGTCATTGAAATCATGGACGATGGTCAAGGCCTTAACACTCAAAAGATTAAAGAAAAAGCGATTGCTAACGAGCTAATTGCTGGCGATAGCGAGTTAACAGATGATGAAATTAACGAACTTATATTCATGCCAGGGTTTTCTACTGCTGATGAAGTAAGTGACTTATCTGGCCGGGGTGTGGGTATGGACGTGGTTAAACGCAATATCCAATCATTAAATGGCTCGGTAGAAGTGACATCCGCTGCTGGAATTGGTTCTACCTTTATTATTCGGCTGCCGCTTACTTTGGCTATTTTAGATGGGCAATTGGTTAAAGTAGCCAAGCATACTTACATTATTCCACTGATCTCGATTGTAGAATCGCTGCAAATTGATATTGCAAAAGTAAGCCGTGTTGGGAAAGACCTAGATGTCCTCAGATTACGTGATGAATACATTCCTATTCTGCGCCTATACGAGATTTTTAACCATCAAGGTGCGATTGAATCATTAGATAAGACCTTATTGGTTGTGGTGGAGAACGATAATCAAAAAGTCGGGGTGCTCGTTGACGATTTACTTTCACAGCAACAGGTGGTTATAAAAAGCTTGGAGGCTAATTACCACAAAGTGGACGGAGTCTCTGGGGCAACTATTTTAGGTGATGGTCGTGTCTCGTTAATTTTAGATATTAGCGGTTTGATTAAGCTTTCAGGATTAAAAAAACCTGGCAGCCAAGCATTGAGTATTGAGCCATCAGCGACTCTGGAGGATTCATGTTCTCTGAATCAATAGCATTAAATAGCAATATTGAGCTACAGCGCAAAGAGGGCATTAAGCAGTTTCTTACCTTTATTATGGCTGAAGAAGAATACGGAGTAGATATATTAACGGTGCAAGAAATCCGTAGCTGGGAAGACATAACCGCACTGCCAAATGCCCCTGAGTACGTAAAAGGCGTTATTAATCTACGCGGCACGATAGTACCCATTATTGATTTAAGGTTACGTTTTGGTTTACCCGCAATTGCCTATGGGCCGTTAACAGTAGTGATTATTGTAAAAATAGAGTTTGAACAAGAAAGTAAAGTAATGGGTATTACGGTAGATGCAGTGGCGGATGTTTATAGTATTGCAGAGCAAGATGCTAAAGCCGTACCGAGTTTAACCCAAACCAATGAAAGTGAATATGTCGCAGGGTTAGTTAACGTGGGCGAAAAAATGATCGCCCTGATTGACTTGCCTGCAACCATGGATATTTAGCGGTAACAGTAACTAAATAAAGTAAATAACTTAAAGGTGGTGATAAGCATGGGATGGTTTAGTAATTCAAAACAGTCTGAATCAAGCAATGATTTGATAATGAATGCATTGCATAAATCATTAGCAATAATTGAATTTGAGCCGAATGGAAGAATCATTACTGCCAATGTTAATTTCCTGCGTGTAATGGACTACTCTCTGGCTGAAATACAAGGTCAGCACCACTCTTTATTTATTAGCTCTAGCGAAGCGAAAAGTGATGAATATCGTCAGTTTTGGCAGCGATTGAACGCGGGTGAGTTTATTTCAGATGAATTTAAGCGGTTTGGAAAAAATGGTAAAGAAGTGTGGATACAAGCCACCTATAATCCAGTTTTAGACTCTCAGGGGCAAGTGATTAAAGTGGTTAAATTTGCCACTGAGATCACAATGCAAAAATTAAAGGCAGCCGAAGCAGCTGGACAAGTTGCGGCTATAAATAAATCGCAAGCAGTAATCGAGTTTGACTTAGATGGCACAGTGATTAATGCCAACGATAACTTTTTAGCCACGTTTGGCTACCAACTTAATGAAATACAAGGTAAGCACCATCGCTTATTTGTTGCACCTGAATATGCAAATAGTCCGGATTATCAAACTTTCTGGGCCAAACTGGGGCGGGGTGAGTACGACCGAGGAGAGTATTTACGTTTTGATAAACAAGGCCGTGAAATTTGGATTAGTGCTTCTTATAACCCCATTTATGACATGGATGGGCGAGTGTTAAAAGTTATTAAATACGCCACAGATATAACTGCACGG
>NZ_BADU01000174.1:0-2189 GCF_000239875.1 Pseudoalteromonas sp. BSi20311
ACCCCGCGCCTCGCAGCCCGTAACCCGCACCTTTAGCCTTTGTCTGTAATCACTTCCTCTGTAACCTCTTAGCTCTCTTTGTGCATAATTTACTAAGTATCCTATTGAACACAGAGAAGAGAATGAGGAGTAAATGAGAAGCCACAATTAAGGTACAGATTTTAGTTAATCTGTAGCGCACACCTTTCGTATTTAACCTTAAAAAGACGCGACATAAAGTCGCTGCTATAGGTTATTTGCCTAATCGTAGCAAGCAATTTACCCCGCGCCTCGCAGCCCGTAACCCGCACCTTTAGCCTTTCAACAATAAAGCGAGATCTTGCTCTATCTCTGAGAACGCTTTTTTAACCTGATCAACAGATTCTTGGCGTGCCACCGAATTTTGTATTGTTTCATCGACCTTTCTATAAATAAACACTTCTTGGTCTTCATCGAGTCCCATGGTTGGGATCCGCTCTTCTAGCTCTTCTTGAAGTCGTTTAAACACTTTTTCGTTATTTATCCGGCTGTCGTTAAGCAATCCAATTAAACTATGAAACTTACTGTGAACAGTACTCGCCACTTTGTTTAATCGCTCTTGCTGCGAAACCAACATTTGCTTAGTGGTAATAGCCCGCAACTGCTGCTCAGTTACACTAACAATAAAGCAAATATGGTCACGAATTCGCCCGTGTTTTTGCTCGTCGTGTTCTGGCATATTTAAAATCAGCAAACTCACAAGCTCGTAATTAACTAAAATTCGATGAGAAAATTCATGCAATCGCCCTTTGCTTTTAAGCATTTCAAATAACTCAATAACAATGGGTGAACACACGCCATTTAATGCAAAGTGCGATTTGATATCGTTACATCTAAATTCAATATTACTTTGCAAGTTAAATGCCTGTAAGCACTCCACTAACGCCTTGCCTAACTCCTCTACATCGTTAATAAATCCAATATGTTCAACATAGTTAACTATCTGCCCCATTTCACTACTGTTAGCCATGGCATTAAAGGCGGTAGAGGTTGCTTCTTTTACCTGTTTTTCCAGTTGCTGTTTTTCTAGTAAAACCTGATTGAGTTTCTGTAACTTTTGCTTTAGTTCATCGTGCCCAAACGGTTTTACAATATAATCTTCAGCGCCGACAGAATACCCTTCCATACGCTCCTCAACCGTTCCCCTTGCAGATACAAACATCACAATAATGTCATGCGTAATAGGGTTCGCTTTAAGCTCTTTACATACCTCGTAACCATTCATTTTTGGCATGCTGACATCAAGTAAAATAACCTGAGGCATATACTCTTCAACCATACTTAAACACTCTTGGCCACTTGAGGCGAGCCTGAGCTCAAAGTCAAGTTCCTCTAGAATTTCTTCAATTATTTCGAGGTTAAATGGTTCATCGTCGACTGCAAGAATTTTAGTTAAAGCCATAATTTCTCATCCATATAAATCGTGTTCATTAAAACAATTCAATTATTAGCTACTATTTTTCGCTAATTGCTCATCGGCTAAATATTCATCGAGGTTTATTTCTAAAGGAACTTGAATACTAATAGTTGCCCCACCTTGAGGGTTATTACAGGCTTTTATAGTTCCTTGATGTAAAGAAACAAATTCACGACACAAGGTAAGCCCTAATCCAGTACCACCTGCGCCACTATTTGTTTTGCTGCTTTGCACAAACTTTTGAAAAACCGTTTCAAGTTCGTCTTCAGGTATGCCTATTCCGCTATCTATTACTTCAATATTTGCACAACCATTGTCTGTTTTCATGACAACTTCGATAGTGCTATGTTCTTTGCTAAATTTTAATGCATTACTCAATACGTTTCTAAGTACCTGATTAATTTGCTCTTCATCGCATTGCGCTATAACAGGTGGGTTTTCTGATTTAAATGCAATCTTAATATCTTTTTCTATGGCAATCCCAGCCACATCATCAATGCTTGTTTTAACAATAGTCGTTAAATCGCATGCTCGCGGGTTAAATGGGAATTTACCTACATCTAATTTCGACAAATCGAGTAGATTGTTAAGTAATGACAGTAGCCTTTGCCCACTTGATTCTATTCGGGTTAAATATTTTAAAAGTTTATCTTTACTAAAATCATCATCTTCAAGCTTACTGATGCCAAAGCGTGAAAAACTTAGTATTGAATGCATGGGGGTTCTTAGCTCATGTGACATATTCGCCAAAAAC
>NZ_BADU01000173.1:0-343 GCF_000239875.1 Pseudoalteromonas sp. BSi20311
GTAATGCCGATCAGTTAAGAATATTTTTGATCGGTTGACTGATCTTTTTAACGCTTTCAAAATCCGATATCTGTCTCTGGTATCGGATTTTTTTATGCGCTTTGAAAATGAATTAGCGGTCGCTTTTAACTCTTGTGGTAGTTTTCATACATTCGAAAAATATGCTGAGCTACTTTCCCCTCAACTTATTCAGCAAGGCTTTGAACAAGCTGGTGTGGCTACCATTCGTAAAAGAAG
This sequence comes from Pseudoalteromonas sp. BSi20311, assembly GCF_000239875.1. Taxonomy (NCBI): domain Bacteria; kingdom Pseudomonadati; phylum Pseudomonadota; class Gammaproteobacteria; order Alteromonadales; family Pseudoalteromonadaceae; genus Pseudoalteromonas; species Pseudoalteromonas sp. BSi20311. The sequence continues at coordinate 238 of NZ_BADU01000173.1, forward strand.
GTTGCCGCTTGAAACGGTTCTGTGGTCAATTATCGGCATGTCTTTATATCGTCAGAAATCGGTTTGGGATATTGCAACACAAATGGACATTATGTTGCCCGATAAG
>NZ_BADU01000172.1:0-2135 GCF_000239875.1 Pseudoalteromonas sp. BSi20311
GCGTATAGATCCACTTGAGTCTATCTGGGACAGTATTGTTGTCCCTCTACTTCAAGGTGATGCAACGTTAACTCCAGTGGGAATTTTTGATCACCTTTGCGAGTTTCACACCGACAAATTTAACCCTAGCTCACGGCGTACATTAGAGCGTCGAATTCATAAATGGCGGGCACTGTATGGCTCAAGTAAAGAGGTCGTATTCCTGCAAACACACGAGTATGGCCTATTAGGTATGTGTGATTTTACACATGTGAAGTCACCCGTTACCATTGCTAGTGAACCCCTAAAGCATATGTTGTTTCATTATCGTATGCCCGCCAGTGGCTGGGCTTACGCCCAAGTGATTTACGGCGGTGAAAGCTTTGCTGCTTTTTCTGATGGCGTGCAAAACGCATTTAAAGCAGCCGGCGGTGTGCCTAAAGAAGTGCGTACAGACAGTCTGAGTGCTGCGTATCGTAATCACACTAATGATAACGATTTTACAGAGCGCTTTAATGAATTAGTCACCCATTATGGCTTTAAAGCGACCCGCAATAACCGCGGTATTGCGCATGAAAATGGGGCTATTGAGAGCCCTCATGGGCATCTTAAATCGCAACTGGAGCAAGCATTAAAAATCCGTGGTAGTTATGACTTTCAGACAAGAGAAGTCTATGAATCGTTTGTTGCCGACATTGTAGCTCGCCGTAATCGCCGTGTAAGTGATAAATACGCAGTAGAGCAGCGACAATTACATGCTTTACCACGGACGATGAGCGTCAATTACACCGAGCATTATCTAACGGTGTCACGTACGAGTACTATTTCATTGAAACGTGTTACCTATAGCGTCCCGTCACGCCTTGTTGGTAGCCGATTACTTGTTCGTTTATATGACAACCGTTTAGAGCTGCGCTATGGCAGCGATTTAGTTCAAACGTTAGCGCGTGTCTATGCCTCTAAAGGGTGCCGTGCACGTAATATTAGTTACTTGCATGTTATTGACGCACTGGTTAAAAAACCATTGGCATTTCGCTACTCACAACTACGTGACGACTTACTTCCAAGCGACAATTACAAAGCTATTTGGGAATACGTTAATGCCCACCTTTTAGCGGATGAAGCGAGCTATTACATGGTGAAATTGCTCCATTTAGCGAAGCAAAGTGGGTGTGAACGTCAATTAGGACGATTTGTAGCAGCGTCAATTACTCAGCGACAATTACCGGCCATCCGAGAATGTGAAGCGCAATTTTTAGTGATTGCATCAAACATACCCACAATAACAATAAAGCAACACAGCTTGAGCGCTTATAGCAGCATGATACCGGGAGGCCTACATGGATAACTTCACGGCCTCGTTACCTTTAATGCTGAAACAATTAAAGCTTAGCACCATGCTTCAACAGTGGAATACCCTGGGCAAAAAAGCGATAGAAGAGCAATGGAGCCCGCAGCAATACTTGTCTGAGCTGTGCCATATTGAACTTGCGACACGCGATGATAAACGCCTTCAGCGGCTTTTAAAAGATGCAAAATTGCCCGTGGGTAAACACCTTAGCAGCTTCGACTTTACCCTTGTTGATGGGGTTAGTAAGCCCCTTGTTGCTGATTTAATAAATCAGCCGGATTGGTTGAAGCACGGTGGCAATATATTGCTATTTGGCGCCAGTGGTCTTGGTAAAACGCATATCGGCAGTAGTATCGGTTATGGCCTTATCGAGCAGGGCCATAAAGTTAAGTTTGTTGCCGCGTCAGCGATTGTTCAACAACTCCAGCAAGCAAAGCGACATTTACGCTTGCAAGATGAACTTGTAAAGCTCGATAAATACAGCTTATTAATCGTTGATGACGTTGGTTACGTTCGAAAAACGGAACAGGAAACGAGCGTGCTGTTTGAATTGATAGCCCATCGCTATGAGCGACACAGCATGATCATCACATCAAACAAATCATTCGAACAATGGGATGAACTATTTGATGATTCAACGATGACTGTCGCGGCAATCGATCGCTTGGTTCATCACGCAACGATTATTCATTGCGAAGGTGAAAGTTACCGACGCAAAACAGCGCTCAATAAGAGCAAATAAAATTCGGTGTCAACCGGCCAAGATAATTGACGCGGAACCGGCCAAGTTAATTGACGCTAGATA
>NZ_BADU01000171.1:0-789 GCF_000239875.1 Pseudoalteromonas sp. BSi20311
AACCTGAGATCTGCTTAAGCGATAACTAGTGCGTTGAGCTCTACGTCAGTTAAATTAAGGTGTGGCTTATTTTCTTTCAAGCAATAAGCCACCAACCCAGCTACTAAATTCAACATAAAACCGTTCATACTCCGATGTCTCGAATGTTCAATGAAGGATATGTTCTTGAGTTGATCATTAATTGTCTCGATTATAAACCGCTTTGAAAGCATCGCTCTATCCCATAATGACATCGCTTTTGCTTTCATATTTTTGCGAACAGTCGTAATGAGCTTCACACCTTTATCGAGTAAATCCGCTTCTAAGGCTTTACTTAAATACCCTTTGTCACCATACAATTTGTCTGTAAGGCAGCTCGCTAATTCACGCACTGGTTGCGTATCATGCACATTACCTGTTGTCACTTTGGCAGCGACAATTTCACCGTGGTGATTAACTATTAAATGCAACTTGAAGCCATAAAACCAACCCATCGTTCCTTTGCCTCGCTGGGCTATTCCATCAAAGGTTTTGTGTCTGGGAATACGAATATTATGACACACCTTAATACATGTAGAATCAATGAATTCAACGCCTGTGGGTTTACCTTTAAGTGAAGTAAAATAAGCACACATCGGTACAAGTATCCTCGGCATAACGGCTAAAAATCGTGTGTAACTGAGTAAGTTAGGAAATTCACTTTTATACATAAGTGAAACATAGCCAAGATAGTAATTTTTAAAATCACGGTGATGTGACATATGAAAACTAATGACAATTGTCATGATTTCACTGGTCGTCATACGTCCT
>NZ_BADU01000170.1:0-518 GCF_000239875.1 Pseudoalteromonas sp. BSi20311
TTAGAGCGCGAGAATAAAGAGCTCAAGCGAACGAATGATATCCTGAGGCAAGCTGCCGCTTTTTTCGCCCAAGCGGAGCTCGACCGCAAACAGAAGTAATAGTGGATTTTATTGATGCTTGCCGAGAGCATTACGGTGTCGAGTCAATTTGCAAGGAATTGCCGATTGCACCATCAACGTATTATTCTCATAAACAGATACAAAGAGAGCCTGAGCGACTGTCTAACCGCAAAAAGCGTGATGCTGAGCTGATGATACTCATTCGCGAAGTGTGGGAGGATAATATGTCAGTTTATGGTGCAAGAAAAGTATGGAAGCAGCTACAGCTTGACGACCATCAAGTCGCCCGCTGTACAGTCGAACGATTGATGCGAGTTATGGGAATTCAAGGTGTTCGTCGGGGTAAAGCACATAAGACAACGATACCTGACGAGCAACAAGATAAGCCACTGGATTTAGTTAATCGTCAATTTACTGCTGAGCAGCCAAATCAACTTTGGGTAGCTGACATCACCTAT
>NZ_BADU01000169.1:0-268 GCF_000239875.1 Pseudoalteromonas sp. BSi20311
AAGGCAACCCACGCTGTTTGCCGATGAAACGCCATTAAAGGTGGTGAAATCGGACAAAGTAAACAGTTACATGTGGGTGTATTGCTCGGGTCGAGATTCACCAGACCCGAATAATCCTATCCCTAATATCGTACTTTACGACTTCCACAATAGTCGCGCGGCCGCCTGCGTGGTCAATTATCTTGATGGATATCAAGGGTACTTGCACGTGGATGGCTATCAAGCCTATGCCAGAACAGAGGCAACCTTAATCGGCTGCTGGGCGCAT
>NZ_BADU01000168.1:0-28009 GCF_000239875.1 Pseudoalteromonas sp. BSi20311
GCTAATTTATAAAATGCGGGGTAATTAGCTATTATTAGACGCTGTTTGAGTTAGCTAAATGATTTTAACTCGCAATATTAATCCTCGCTTATTCACTTCTTTATTGCGATTTTATAAACTTTACACCGTTGTTTTACATTGTGTTACATAACCATTTGCATTTAAATAAAAAAAGCAGGTACACTTTCTCGCCCATTTTGTTGGGTGAATATAAATTAAAGGAAATTAATAATGATAAAAAGATGTTTAACTGCTGCGGTATTAGTAAGCGCGTTTGTTTCAATGCCGTCACAAGCAAAAAGTGGCATCAACCCATGGCAACAATGTGGTATTGGCGCGATGGTTTTCCCAGATAATGGCGTTGCTGCAGCAATTTCTAATATTATTTGGGATTTAGGCACAACTGCAGTGTCTTCTAACATCTCTTCAGTAGAAAGTTGTGAAGGCGCTAACGTAAAAACAGCGCAGTTTATTCAACAAACTTTTCCTGTATTAGAACAAGAAATAGCACAGGGTGAAGGCGAGTATATCGCTGCAATGCTTAACGTACGTGGTTGTGATGTAACTGCACATCAACAAATTATCACTTCGGTACGTAACGATTACGCAAACGCGCCAATAGACAATGCACAAGCATTTTATGAATTAGTTGAAGGTAAAATTACAACTAACTTTTCATCTCAATGCGCTGCAATCTAATAATTAAAGGGCTTAACAGCCCTTTTTTTTGGTTAAACAATGAAACCTCTATTTTATTTAATTAGTGCTTTTTTATTCATCTCTTTCTCAAGCTCTGCCACGCAATCTATCTCTGTTTTAGCCAAACACCCAATATGGTTGAAATTAGGGCATTACAAAAACCAACCAGCTACCATCAGTTATATTACTAACGCATCATTTTTTATTGCAGATAACGGACGTACTGATCCGGCTGCCGAATTAAAAGCAACAATCCATGCTTTTAATAACCTGCCCTCAATGCCATGTCGCTACCCTGCTCGTTACCAATGGCTCAAAGAGCAAGGTTTAACCTTTTCAATGCCAGCTGCAGAGTGCCCAAAATTAAAGCAATGGCGAGAGCAACAAGCAATTCACTCTGTTAGTTTAGTATTTGCATCTGGTTATATGAGTAATCCCGCATCGTTATATGGTCATTTATTACTTAAACTTAATCGCTCGACCGAATCAAAAAACAAATTATTAGATTACAGTATTAACTATGGCGCACACGTTCCAGATAATGAAAACGGCTTGGTGTATATTCTCAAGGGCTTGTTTGGTGGTTATAAAGCCGGTTTTTCAGATCAATTGTTTTATCGCCACCAGCACAACTATGGTGAAATAGAATTAAGAGATTTATGGGAATATACCCTCAATCTAAACGAGCGCGATGTGGTTTTTATTGCTAATCACTTATGGGAAATTTTAGGCACTGAATTTGATTATTACTTTGCCGATGAAAACTGTGCATTTCATCTTGCGCAAATTATTGAACTTGTTATTGGCGATCAACTAACCAGCGAAGGCGCTCCTTGGGTAATACCAGCCACTATTTTTTCAAGATTAAACACGGCCACTTACCAAGGCCAATCGGCGGTTAAAAAGATCACATTTACCCCCTCGCGCGACACTGTATTTACCAAGCACGTTCAATCTTTAAGTGAAAAAGAGCTCAGCTTTGCTAAACAAATCTTTGCTGAATCAGCAGTACTTAAAAGCAAATCTTTTTTAGCTTTGCCAGTACAGTCTCAAAAAGCCATTATTGGGGCTTTATTTGAACTGGTACAAGTAAAACAAATTCAAAAGCAAACCCCAGTAAAAATAAGTGAGTTAAAAAAATGCACTTATTAAAGCGCGCTTAAAGCTGCCAATGGGCGAAAACAAAGTAAAATTTCAATTTACCCAACAGCCACCACATCAAGGGCAAAAGCCCTCTAATAGCTCAGTTTCTGCTGTGCACACGGCTGAGCAAACACAGTACACTTTGGGTTTTAGGTTGAGTTATTTTGATACCCTTGCCTCTGATATTGCCCGCATTCCATTTTCTAATTTAGAAATGTTAGATACCGAGCTGATGTTTACTGATGGCGAAACTTACATAAACAAAGTTCATTTATTAGATTTGGAGTCATTCAATCCAAACCAATTATCTTGGGCTAATGAATCTAAGTGGTCGTGGAAAATTAATGTTGGATTCGACAGACAACCAGCACTGTGCAGAACCTGTAAACGTAGCTTTGTTATGGGGGGAGCCGGACAAGCTTGGCAATTTAGCAACAACACCTTAGCCTATAGCTTAATTAATGGTTATTTAGGTGATTTAGCTAAAAACAGCCACTTTTATGATTCGTCGGTAGAAGTGGGGATTATTACTGGTACTGACTCAGGTATTAAACTTAAAGCATCCTACGAAAAGTCATTCTTAAATGCCAAAAACCCTGCGCAAACCAAACTAGAAATGGCAGTGCCTTTAAGCCAAGATATTGATATTAGATTAGCGGTCACTCACGCTAATTCAGCTATGTGGCAGCTTAAACTCAACTACTATTGGCAGTGATATAAAAAAGCAGCCTCTGTGTTTACAGTAGGCTGCTTTGAAAATTTAGTATTTAATAAATAGTCTAACAGTTTAAGATAAAATCAAAACCTTACTAATATCCACACACTGCGCTCGACTACCGACAAAATCTTGCTCATTAAGCTGATTAATTAGGGTTTCACCTTGTTGCTGTTGCTCATCGCTAAGCGGCACATAAGGCATTCTAAACACTGGGTTAACCGCGCCTGTCATGATCATCGCGGTGTTAATGGCAATTGGGTTTGGCTCGCAAAACAACCAGTTCATTAATGGTTGTAATGAGTTATTAAGCGCATCATTTTTGCTATCCATTAATTGACGGAACAAACCCGGGATCAGGTTAGACGTAACTGAAATAACACCATGTGCTTTATGAGTATGGCGTGCATCGTGTGCTTCGTCATCATTACCAGACCAACACGCAATACCTTGTTGTTCATAGTGCGCTATACGCTCATTGCCACCACATTCTTTAACACCAATAAAGTGCTCATGCTGGGCCAGTGGTTCAATAATATCAGGGGTGAGGTCTTGACCTGTGCGCCCTGCTACGTTGTAAATAAACGCCGGACCAATATCAAGCACACGTTTAAAGTGTTCTTTAACACCGGCAATTGATGTGCGCCCGTAGTAAGGGTTAATTTGTAATGAGGCATGCATGCCGCTGGCAAAACCATATTTTGTTGCTTTAATTGCTTCGCGCGTATTATTACTGCCGGTGTTGCCTACAATCAGTAATTTATCACCAAATTTATTGGCACTGTGCGCAATTAGCATTAAATGCTCTTCCCAGTTCATTAACTGGCCTTCACCGGTGGTGCCACCAACAACTATGCCGTCAACACCCGCTGCAATTTGTATTTCAACGAGTTCATCATACTTTGCAAGATCGATCTCACCATTGGCTAAGTAAGGTGTTTTAATTGCAGTAATAAGGCTTGCTTGTTTAATTTGTTCTAGGGTGCGCATAAAAAAATCATTGTTATTAATACTTGCCCTATTTGTACCATATTTACCGCGCTATTTGCAGTGATAGCCAGTATTTAATTATAAAATGGCTTGTGTTATTGAGTTTGATGATACAAAATAAATAACTGTATAAATAAACAGTATTTTGTTTTTTACTATTAAGCGAGCCACTATGCGTTTATCTGACTATTTAAGCACTCACTTTTATCACACTGATGAGTTATGCCAAGCACTCAACATAGACACTGAAACTCTTGAAAATTGGCAAGCACAGAGCATTTTCCCTAAACCCAGTTATTGCATTAAAAATCAAATGAGCTGCAGCTCTTATTCAGGGTTATATGAATGTGAAGAATACGACGATTATTATCCCCGTGGCTGCGTAAATTGGGGGCAAGGATTAGTTAAGCAAAAAATTGAGTCATCTAACCAAGCTTTTAATCTGTTTGCCCAGCACTATACCCAGTGCTTGGCTAAGCTTGCACAGCAAGGCTTTATATTTAACGAAGAATTGTTTGGCTGTGAAATAGAAGAGCATTTACAGCAAGTGTGGCAACAGTTTTTATGCAGCAAATATGGCGTGCTCACCCAAAATGGCCTAATTGATGAAATTGTGGCTGTGGATATTGGCAGATTATTAGTAGACGATATAACCGAACTGCGCAGCAAAGCCAGTTTAGATAAGGATGAGCGCACCCGCATTCACCCTGCCATGAAGCTTCTAAATAAAGCCCTTAGCCATGGCGCCGATCACGAAAAGCAACTCACATTACGTAGCCGCTATATTGATGCCCTTATTTTAAAATACGACTTATCGATTAAGTAAAGGGTCGTGTTTGGCTGAGGAGTTTAGCTATGTATGGATTGTTGGTTTTATTAAACAATGCCAACACTGTGCTTTGCGGCTTATTTTTAGTGCAACGAGACAAACAGTCCGACAACTACGCCTTGTTAATTGCAGATTTACGATTTAGATATGATTTCATTAACCGCATGAGATACATCATCTTTTATTACTGACTCTTCAATAATTGGTATTACCCATGAGGCACCAAGCATTTCTAAAGAAAAGCGCCAATCTTTCCATAACTTTCCTTCAATGGTATCAAGACTATCAAGTCCAAATCTTGAAGATGCCCCCCACTGAGCAATTGAAGGCAGCTTAGGAACAGCACTTTGAGCTCCAAAAATAAACGGGCGTTCCATATTGTCTGGCATGATTGCAAAGTAATACTCTACTTTTTCAGTCTTATTTAGAAATCTCGAGATAATTATCATTTTTCACCGAGCTGATCGCGCTCAATTAGAACGCTAGAGTATTGAGTAAAGCTAAACAGAGAAAACAATTTTTATTTCATCTTATTGGCTTTTTGGTTTGCTCTTGCGCTTTACTATCATTTTTTTCTTCTAGCTCTAGAGTGGAATAACCAATTTGAGCCGCTTGAAATAATGAAAACACAACAGCTACAAAGCCTAGTGCTTTAACCGTCGGACGTTCTAGAAAAGTATTTACCTTATTACCCCAGTTCTTATTATGCACATTTACTTTGTTTTTTTGTAGAAGATAATACATATGCTGGAACCAATATGCTTTAGACATTGTGGATTTATGTAGCTTAACATACTCTTTTGCTGCAAAAGCATCAACTTCTTCTTTTCCAGCTAAATTATCACGATGCTCGCCGTCATTTAATTTCATGAAACTTGCCATCCTGGGGTGCTCAACACAGCCCTTACCGTATATAGATAAAATTAGGGACGATAAATTGTACTTCCTTGAATCTGGGATTCTTTTACCATCAACACCAGATAAAACCTTGTAGCGGTGAATTAAAGCTTCAAAACCATAATTTATATTAGACATATTCCAATGAAGCCAGAAAGCACCATCATTGTCGGAAAGAAATGCAAAGAACTGAGCTAACATCTCTTTTTCTAGGTCATCATAATGATCGTGAATGTTTTCGCGTGGTATCTTATTTACTTCTGCGATTAAATGAATCGAAAAGCTGTGCATTGTTGAGCTACCAACATGAAGAACTGCAATCGAAGTTATCCTAGGTGAGTAGTTTTCATTATTATCATTTAAATTCTGACACGAATAATGAACTATAAATAAACTTTGTTCATTCTCATGCAACTTTTTCAAAGTTTCCTTGGTACTCAATTAATACTCCATATTTTGATTGCAACCTAACCATTCTTTCTAAGACATCTGTCGTTATAAAAGCCGTCAAATATCGATATCTCTTCGTATTTATATTAACCATCAAAAAATATTTGTAAACAGTTAGTTATATCCGAATCTTTTTATTACAGTAAAAAGTTACACCAAAAAGGGTGTGTTTAGTAATATCAGACTAACCATCATTACCTATACAAACATTAATTTCTTATTAAAGGTGGCTATTATGAAATCGTTTTTATTATGAAACCGCATGGGTTGAAAAGAGCAGCTGAAAAGGATGATATTTTAAAAGGACATTTGGAAGTGATATTTAAAAAATGGAGCTGTAAGTTACAGCTCCTACTTGGGCATTAGCTTTGTGCTGCTAACCAATGGTTTTGTACACATCAATATCGGTAGAGGTAATAAATGCACCTACAGCATCACCAAAGGCCTTGAAGTGTGGCGCGTTTTTATGGGCTTCGAAATGCTCATTAGACGCCCATTGCTCACTCACTAAATAGATAGTTTGCGCAGCATCGTTTTTAATTGATAGCTCGTAACGCAGGCAGCCTACTTCTTGGCGCGAAGACTGTTGTAAGTTTTCGAGCTCGGTTAATAGACGCTCTGCATCGCTATTTTCACTCGATAGTGTAGCAATTACCGTTAACATGGGTGTTCCTTGTTTCAAAAATAAAGGTGCAGCTCAACTGCACCTGTTTTAGTTCTGGCTTTTTGGTTATTGATCCCACTGTGGTGCAAAGTCAGGCGTTGCTTGGCGGTCGTTGCAATCAAGGCCATCAATTCGCGCTATATCTTCATCATCAAGTTTTACCTTGTCGTTAAAGTTATCTTCTAAGTTTTTACGCTTGGTCGATGATGGAATTGTGGTCATGCCGTTCGCATTTTCCCATGCAATAACCACTTGCGCTGGCGTTGCATCGTGTTTATTAGCAATATCTATAATGGTTTGATCGTTTAACACTTTACCAACCACAAACGGCATATAGGCTGTTACATGTATGTCATGTTGAGCACAAAAGGCGCGCAGTTTGGTATTGGTTAAATAGGGATGCACTTCTACTTGGTTAGTAAATATTTCACGCGAGTCTAACGTTTGCATCGCTTCTTTTAAGTTCGCAATAGTGAAGTTTGATACACCTATATGTTTGGTTAACCCTAACTTTTTAGCTTTTAGTAGCTCAGTCAGGTATTCGCTCATAGGCTCATTGTTTGATGGTGCAGGCCAGTGAACTAGCAATAAATCAACCGAGTCAACTTGTAACTTTTCTAATGATTTTTCTACACTTGCGATAAAGTCGTTTTTATTGAGTTTATTGTTCCATACTTTGGTAGTAATAAATAACGGCGCTGATCCATTTCTGTGTTGGTTTGCTATACTAAGTAAGTCAAATCATGTTAGGAGCGTCTATGAATAATACCCAGTTTGCTAATCTTCAAGCAACACTAGAAGATCTAACTTTTGTTCAGTTGAAACGCCTCCGACACCACATCGAAGAAATGATCTCTTCGAATCATGTAGGTAAAGCTATTGCTGTGCATGAGGAGGGCGTAGCCGAATGTGCTCATTGTGGTAGCCATGAGTTTACAAAATACGGAACAACAGCACGAGGACAGCAGAGATACAAATGCAAAGCTTGTGAACGAACTTTTAATTCACTTACTGGTACGCCATTATCTGGTATGAAAAAGCAAGATAAATGGCACCAGTATTCAGAAGGCATGTGGTTTACAGCCAAGATCAGAGAAGCAGCAAGTGAACTAGGTATTAATGTTAAAACCGCTTGGCGTTGGCGGCATCAGTTATTGTCTAAACCGAGACAAAGAAAGCCTTCAGAGCTTCATGGGATCATTGAGGCCGATGAAACATTTATCAACGAGTCGTTCAAGGGTAAACGCCAGTTGGAAAGACCTCCACGTAAGCGTGGTGTTAAGAGCCATGACATACCTAAAGTACCAGTTATGCTTGCATTAGATCGCAACGGTGCTGTCACCCACTGCGTCTTGCAAAGAAACACAAGAGAAGAGCTGGAGAAGTCACTAGCACCAGTATTAACGCCCGAGAGTGTATTGTGTACCGATGGCAATTTGTCATATCAAACCATCGTTAAAAACCTTCCTTTTGAGCTTGATCATAAACGCCTTATAGCTATTGATAATCAACGAGTTATAGATGGCATCTATCACATACAAACACTAAACAATTGGATGATGCGCTGGAAACAGTGGCTAAGGCAATTTAATGGGGTTGGCACAGATTACCTTGACAACTACATCGCTTGGTTTAGGCAAATGGAGCAATCACAAGAAGATGATAGCTGGGTTGTTTTAGCACTATAAATATTTGGAATTTTAATGAAGATACTTAAGATATTGATCATTGTTTTTATTACGTTTTTTATAGCTTCATTTGGCTACTTTAAAAAAGATGCCATTGCTTGCGAACTGATAGGGGTAACACACTTCAATGAAGTATCACCAGATTTTTATATTGATCAAAGTATAGACACTTCGAAGCAAGTTGAGCTGTCTCATGCTGTAGAATCAGCATTTAAAAGGGTTTCGGATATCTATGGTACTCCCACTTCCAACCCTAGAATCATTGCTACAGCCGAAACAAAATATGCCAAGTTCGGATTTAACCCCACAGGTATGCAAAACTCTGGTTTATTCAGAGAATGTATATTTCTAGGCCCCAAAGGACTGAGCACTGATGTAATAGCTCATGAACTTGTTCATGCAGAGGTCAGACATAGAACAAATTTGTTTGTTGAACTAACTCAATTACCTGCTTGGTTCATTGAAGGCACAGGGATCAAAGCAGATTACCGAAAGCCATTTTTATCAGAAAACATTAATGTGACAAATGATGACGTAGCTAAGATTAAGTCGGTGTTTTACCTTAGTGACTTCCCAAACACCAATGTAAAGTATTATCAAGCATCACTAATAGCTGTAGAGCCAATGAACCCAAAGGACATGTATAGTGGCTTAGAAAGATTGAACAATGGTGAACAGTTTGAGGACGTTTTTAACGAATTCTTTTAAGTGTTGATTAATATTGAAATTTTATTCAATCAACACAAAAATGGATCACAGCCTAAATAACTCATCTCTGGGGATATTACTGTCTTTAATGGCTTGGCCAACTTGCTCTTCGTTACCATAAATTTGCGCGGTATCAATATGACGAAATCCTACTTCTAACGCCATTTTTACAGATTCATAAGCAGTTTTACCTTCTAAACGAAAAGTACCCATACCTAAGTCTGGCATTTCAATTACACGTTGTGTCATAGCTTTATCCTTATTAAATAATTGGTTTAAAATTCAAACGTCGCGTTTACTAAATACACCGATTACTTTTTGATTTAAAATTTTGACCTCATGAAAATACTGAGGTCATTCATTTTTATTTCAAGACTAACCTACATAAGTTTCGCTTTATTTAGCCTGAACATTTTGTTTATCTAGCCTGCCACTGTACCGGGTGACTATTAAAGCCAGTAATGAAACAACGGCCCCAATCCATGCGGTATCTTTTAGTTCCATATGCTCGACTACAAGCCCCCCTGTAACAGAGCCTAAGGCTATTCCAATATTAAACGCTGCTATGTTTAGGCCCGATGCGACATCTACCGCATTAGGAGTATGCTTTTTTGCCTGTTTTACTACATAAAGCTGCAAACCTGGTACATTACCAAATGCAAATGCCCCCCATATTAAAATAGTCAGCACTGCGGCTACTTTTGATTCCATAGTAAAGGTGAAAGCCAATAAAATAATTGTTAACGCGCTAAATATAATACTCAGTGCGCTAATTGGGCCTCGCTTGTCGGCTAATTTTCCGCCCCATATATTACCAACAGCCACCGACACACCATAAACCAGCATTATTAAACCAATAGCGGATGGTGCAAAGCCAGTTTGCTGCTCTAATATAGGCGCTAAATAAGTAAATGCGGTGAACGTACCGCCGTAGCCTAATATAGTCATTAAATAAACGAGCAATAAGCGCGGCTTAACAATAACCTGTAGCTGCTCTTTAAACGTCGCCGGAATAGACTGCTTTAAATTTTTAGGTACTAATACAGCACTTCCAATTAAAGCGATAATACCAAGTGATGACACCACTAAAAATGTAGCGCGCCAACCAAAGTGCTGCCCTATCCAAGTACCTAATGGCACACCCGTTACTAGCGCTACCGTAAGGCCGGTAAACATAATTGCAATGGCGCTAGCCTCTTTATCTTTACTTACTAAGCTTGTCGCTATCATTGAGCCAATAGAGAAAAATACACCGTGAGCAAGTCCAGTTAAAATGCGTGCTATTATTAACGTTTCGTAGCTAGGGGCTTGCCAAGCTAATAAGTTACCCATAACAAATAAGCCCATAAGACTTATAAGTACCACTTTTCGGTTCCAGCGACCCGTTAATGCAGTGAGAACCGGTGCGCCAATAGCTACACCAACCGCATATAAGCTCACTAGTAAGCCTGCTGATGGTAAGCTCACGCCTAAATCGTTTGCAATAGTTGGCACTAAACCCACTATAACAAACTCTGTTGTTCCAATTGCAAATGCGCTTAAGGTAAGCGCCCATAAAGCCAATGGCATAGTTACATCCTCATTTTTAAAATAGATGTACAGTGTGAGTAAAAATGCCTTTGCAATAAATGGCATAAATGGCAAAATACTTTTGTTTATTTTGCAAATATAAATGAGTGAATTTATGCCTGTTCAAGCTAAAACTGAAGATCTAGAAATGTTTATTACCATTGTTGATTGTGGCAGTTTTTCCGGTGCGGCTAGTTTACTTGATTTAAATGTAGCTAAGGTTTCAAGAGCACTATCTCGTCTTGAAAGCAGGCTAAACTGCACATTACTAAATAGAACAACACGCCGCTTAGAACTTACCGAGGAAGGGCATATATACATAGAATATGCGCGAAAGGCTTTAAACACGCTGCTTTGCGCCGAAGAAACAATTAACCTACTTAAGCAAGCTCCAAAAGGGCATTTGCGTATAGATGCAGCAAGCCCATTTGTTTTACATCAACTAGCACCTCTAGTTAATGAGTTTAAAAAGCAGTACCCACAAATCACCCTCGATATTACCTCACATGACAATATTATTGATTTACTTGAGCGCAAAACAGATTTAGCTATCCGCATTGGTGACTTAAAAGATTCAAACCTTCATGCGCGTAAATTAGGCCAAAGTAAATTGAAATTGGTCGCAAGCGCAGGTTATTTAAATAATGCGCCACCGTTACAGCAGGTTTCAGATCTTAAAAACCATAATCTAATTGGCTTCAGTGAGCCCAACAAACTCAATCAATGGCCTTTTAAACATGAGTTATCACTGCACTTTGATTTAAGAGCTAGCAGCGGCGAAACCATTAGGCATTTATGTATTGCTGATCAAGGTATAGCACTACTCTCACAATTTATGATTGCCGAAGATTTGGCTTCTAAACGATTAGTAGAGGTGTTACCCAAGAGTATAAAAACCCCTAATAACCGAGAGTCTATTTATGGCGTTTATTACAAAAATGGGGCGGTTTCTTCACGTATCGTTGCTTTTTTAGATTTTATACAACCGCGATTGAGTTTATAAATCGCTTTTTAAATCAGTTTAAAATTCACTTAATGAAATAAAATATAATAATGACGGTTTTAAGATCAGTATTAGTATATACATTGAAGTTGCATTATTTAGATGAGGTAGTATGGATTCTTTAACACAAGTTGCGTTAGGTAGCGCTGTAGGGTACGCAGTATTAGGTAACAAAGTGGGCCGCAAAGCGGTGTTATGGGGCGCTATTTTGGGCACTTTACCCGATTTAGATGTGTTTTTACCCTATGGCGGCAGTGTTGAAGCATTTACTTATCACCGTGGCTTTAGCCATTCATTTTTTGTGCACTTGTTAATTAGCCCTTTGATTGTTTGGCTAATTTTAAAAATACACACTGGCATGCAAGCGTATAAAACACGTTGGTTTTGGTTAGTGTTTTTGTGTTTATCAACCCATGCACTATTGGATGCACTTACTGTGTACGGTACGCAATTAATGTGGCCACTTACAGAGCATCCGTTTGCAATTTCAAATATGTTTATTATTGATCCCCTCTACACGTTACCGCTATTAGTAGGGGTTATAGGCACTTTAATACCAAAAATAACCGCCCCAACCGCCTACAAAATTAACGCAATTACGCTCACAGTAAGTACTCTCTATTTATGTTGTTCGCTTATTCTTAAAGTTGTTATTGACGATAAAGTCAACACTGCGCTGCAAAACAGAGACATTACTGTCAATGAATACATTAGCACTCCAGCACCGTTTACTACTTTACTTTGGCGGGTGGTTGTGATGTCGGATGGGAAATATTATGAAGGCTATGCATCGGTGTTTGATACACCCAACGAGGTTACCTTAAATGCATACCAAACAACCCCTTCTTTACTAAACGAGATTAAAAATGAATGGGGTGTTAAACGCTTGCAGTGGTTTACAAAAGGGTTTTATTCCGTTCGCGAGCAGCAAGACAAAGTTATTCTCTCTGATTTACGCATGGGCATGGAGTGTGCTTATGTGTTTAATTTTGTTGTCGGTCAGAAAGATGGCTCAGCAATCAGTGTCGGTAATTTTGAAAAAATAAGTCAAAGACCCAACTTAAACAACCTACCTAAAATATGGGATAGAATTTGGCACCCCGATACCGTATTGGCATCGCCATTAGCAAAAAATAATTGTGTAGAGCAATAATACCAACTATAACTGCCATCTTTTGAGTAAACTCAACTCAATACCTTGTTGAGTTTACCTCTATTTAGTTAGGGGTTATCGTATAATTGGGTTCTGTTTTTTCCGCGCTCTTTGGCTTCATATACCGCATTATCGGCTTGGGCAAATAAATCAGTAAACGTCGTTTTCGCAGTACTCAAACTTGCCCCAATACTGGCGGTTACTGGGCGATTACCTACTTTAATTTCAGCAATTAATAAATGCAACCTTTGGCAAAATGACAAAGTATCTGCTTTATTTGTATCTGGCATCATAATTAAAAACTCTTCACCGCCGTAACGAGAAATAAGGTCGGTTTGTCGACCAAAATGTTTAAGACGTTGCCCCAACTCTTTTAAAACTCGATCCCCTTCTAAATGCCCAAAGGTATCATTAACGACTTTAAAATTATCAATATCGATAATTAATAATGCAACCGACTGCTTTGATCGCATAGCCTGTTCGAGTAACAGCACGCTGCGGCAATTCATCTCTCTTCTATTTAATAAATTGGTTAACTCATCAGTAGACGCTAAAGATTGTAAGCGTTCAGTTTGCGATTCTAACTTTTCCCGTGTTTTAATCAGCTCGTCGTAAAGCTTATCTCGCTGAGTCGCGTTAAAAAAGCTCCAGTATATATAGCTCTTTTCATCAAGCTGAGCATTAACGGTAACGGCCATACGCTCGCCTTGGGCGCTGAGCATAATTAACTGCATTTCTTGACACGCTTTTTCATGCAGTAAGGTAGGAAGCACATAACTTTGTAAAAATATTTTTGATGATTTAGCTATAATTTTATCAACTGACTTGCCAATAAGCTCATTACAATTCCACTGTAATTCCTTTTGAAAATAAGTATTTGCATAAACAATAATGTTATCTGCATTTGTCACTAATGCACCATTTAAAAAGTGATCTGCGGAATAATCAGCAAGCTTTTCATCTACTTTATCAAGTGACATGTGGCTAACTCACAAAATCAAAAATTAAACGGCTGACTGTTTCTGGGTGCGTCATATGAATACAGTGGCCATGCGCACTAATAACCTTAAGTGTTGCATTTGAAATTTCATTCGCTACAAACTCCCCAACAGAAGGCGCGGCTAAAGCATCATTTTCACTTTGTAAAATTAAAGTAGGCTGTTTTATATGTTCAAGTATAAAACGGTAGTCGGATAAAAACGTGGCTTCTGCAAAGGTTTTTGCAATAAGGGGATCGGTTGAGCAAAAACTTCCCGATAGTTCCGCTATAAATTCATCTGGATGAGAGTTGCCCATTACTAGAGGCGCTAAATAATTTGCCCAACCAATGTAATTTTTATCCATTAGGTTTAGTAATTCGTGAAGGTCTTGTTTTTCAAATCCACCAAAATAATCAGGGGGTAAATTTAAAAAGCACGGTGAGGGGCACACCATAACCAGCTTAGAAAATAGCTCTGGTTGCTCAATGGCAGCAAGTGCGCCAATGGTGCCACTAACCGAGTGGCCTATAAATGTAATATCGGTAAGTTCAAGTGCGGCACATATTTCTAGTACGTCTTTGGCATACCCATCAAGGGTTGAGTAGCGCTGTTTATTATATTTAGACACATCCGAGTTACCTGAGCCTACATAATCAAACAGCACTAAAGTAAAATGTTGTTCAAGGGCAGGAATAATAAATCGCCACATGTTTTGGTCGCAACCAAATCCGTGAGCCAACACCAAGGTTCTATCACCCTTGCCAATTATTTTGACGTTGTTTCTTTTGCGTATTTCATTTAAGTGCGGCATTAGAATGATCCTTTTCTTTGTTCACCCAATAAAAGTAGTATATTTATTAAACATAGTGAGGGCTACTGTTTATATAAATAAGTTTAACTCATTGCAAAGCTTTATACATCAATTAGTTAGTTTAAAAAATAATCAAGGGGCAAAGTACATACTATTGTATTGAATAAGTGTAATTAATTATTTCGCTTATATATAAAAACAATGCCTTTTTAACATTAAATTACAATCGTATAGCCAGTGTTAGCATAATGACTAATTAATATGCCTAATACAAACAGTTAGTTTTGGTGCTCATACTGTCCGCGATATACTTCAAATACTTTTAGCACGGTGTGTTGTTCTTTTGAAAGAGAGTCAAACCAGTCATCAAATAACTCATCATCTTCTTGTTCGCTTAATGCTAAATAATGAGCAAGCAATTCAATGATATCGTTATGAGAACATGCGAGTGAGTCAACTTGTTTTGCCAATACACTATGATCGCGCTCCCTAAGAGTGTCCATAACTCCTTGGTCGATTTGGTCCTGTTTTGTTTGAGCGTCACTCATAAACTACCTCTATTCTACGTGTTTAAATTTTTATTATTTTTTTTGCCGAAATTAGTTATAGCAGCCTAAATACTAATAGCCAGTACTTTTGATCTAAGTGCTTATTTTTTGACTATTTTGTGCAAATACACAGCAATTACACTGCGTTTAAGGCTATTTAAAATGATTTGCAAAGGGAAAATAAATACGTTAAATTAAATGATATATTATCACATAACATTAAAGGCGTTTAATGAAACCCAATATTCACCCTGATTACCATATGGTTGCTTTTCATGATACTGCAGCCGATTCATATTTCATTATAGGTTCAACCATCAAAACCGACCGCGCTATCGAAATAGACGGTAATACATATCCCTATGTGCCTATTGATGTCTCAAGTGACTCACACCCATTTTATACAGGCAAACAAAAAACGCTCGCATCCGATGGTCGCATTGCGCAATTTAATCGTCGTTTTAAAAACTTATCTTCGGCTAAAAAGGAAAGCAAATGAAAGTATTAAGTTCATTAAAAAGCGCAAAGCAACGACCTGGTTGTCAAATTGTAAAACGTAAAGGGCGTGTGTTCGTGATATGTAAAGATAACCCAAGATTTAAGGCCGTACAGGGTATGAATAAAAAATAGTGGGATAAAATAATAATGCCGAGTTTATTACTCGGCATTATTATTAAAGGGTATTTACTTTACTTCAACATAAAACTCAGGCACTGCCTGAATAACCTTTTTCACGGTACATGTATTTACAGCAGCAATAAGTGCTTTTTTATATTTATCGGGGAAACCTTCAGGCAACCCAATTTCAATAGAAAAACGTTTTTTACCGTTTTCATCTACATTTTCGTTATTTTGTGTCAGCGTCATGCCGTCGGTTGAGATCTCTCTTTGCTGACAAAATTTACGCGCATAAAAACCAGCGCACAAAACCATGCTAACCAAAAAATAGTCAAATGGTTCTGGATGTTCTGCATCACCACCAGCGTTTATGCTTTGGTCGCTTATAACTTCATGCTCACCAAACTTAGCACTTAATTTTTGACCACCTAACATTGAAACCGAAATTTCCATTACTAATCCTTATTTTCCAAACAGTAATTCAAAAAAGCCTGGAGGCTCATGTAATTCGTGATATTTTTTGCGCAAATTATCAATCGCCTTAAGTGGTTTTTTTGCCGACTCAAGTCCCTGCTCGTTCGCTACTTTTTTGGCTAACTGGGCTTGAACCAGCACCTTATCTAACCCTTGCACCGACTTCTGAGCTTCTTTATAAAACTTGGCTTGCTTACTTTGCTCTATCAATTTAATAAATTCATCGATAGCGCCATTAAATTCTGCTAACTGGGTTGCTTCAACACTTTGTTTATAAGCAAGCCCAATATTTTTCATGGTCTTTTCTAAGTCGCTTACGTCATTAGCGGCAACTGTTTGACTAAAGAGTAATACTATTAACAATAAAACTGCTTTCATTCATAAATCCTAAAAAAATTAATTGCTGCATACATGCTAAACTTACTAGGGTATTATATAGCATAACGCTTAGATGTCACCACGGAGCTAGTTAGCAAGGTAAAAATCGAGCTTTATAAAATATATAGAGAAACATATGCCTTTGTTTAAATTACACCGCCTGATAACTTTTTCCTGCCTGCTATTCAGTAGTTACAGTATTAATGCCTTAGAGATCATATTCATCAATCCTGGCTTTTCAAATTCAACTGAAGCTAATAGCAATAAAACCGGTGATTTTTGGTTTCATGTTTCTAAAATTATGCAAAATGCTGCCACAGATTTAGATGTGACATTAACTATAAAATACGCCAATCGAAATCATATTTTAATGAAAGAGCTGATCCAGCAGGCCATTAACGATAAGCCTGATTACCTGTTATTGGTAAACGAAAAAAATGTCACCAGCCAATACCTATCTAAAATAGACAGTAACAAGGTTCCCATTTATTTTTTATTAAATCGTCCTTCCCCTGCGTCTCTCGAGCAATTGCAAAAAAATGGCGTCAATGTGGTCGGCAGTATTACCCCAAATAATCGTGTTGCAGGTAAATTATTGATGCAGCAGCTTTATAAAAAGTTTACCAATAAAACAAAAACGCCAGCTCATACATTAGCTTTACTAGGGGATTACACAACCCCCGCTTCTACTTTACGTACCCAAGGGTTAATGGATTTTTTAGCGCAAACACCTAAAGTAACCTTAACCGCTAAAGAGGTTGCAAATTGGTCTGAGCAAGAAGGCTATATAAAAACCATGGCGTATATGCAGCAAGCCCCTGAAATTAACATTATTTGGTGCGCTAATGATGCCATTGCCTTTGGTGCTAATAGAGCATTAACGCAACTAAACAAACAATCGCAGGTTTTTGTGGGTGGGATTAACTGGGATTCTGCGCCTAATAACGCATACACGCTTGATATATCGATAGGGGGTCATGTTTTATTAGGGGCTCATGCAATTATAAACTTATTTGATAACCATACTGATTTAAAGCGTTGGCCACTTTTTCACAGCACTAATGATATTTTTCAGCCACTCAACGATACAAATAAGCCTTTATATAATGCAATTAATGCGAATAACCTAGCCGAAATAGACTTTTCGCAGTTTAGTAAAACCCGCCCAGACGTTGAATTTACTATAGAAAACTTACTACTCGCGCTTGAGTAATGTAACTGTAAAGCCCCTTTACAGTTACATTGATTACTTTAAACGTCGTTATTTATGCTCTATTAGATAACCAGAGTGTTTGATACGGTGCTACTTGCATAGTTTTAAGCTCTTCATCCAGCACTGTTTTAGAGAGCAGCTCATACCATTGCTGTGTATTTATTAAGTTCAAATCGGCCAAGGTTAAGCTTTGTGGCTGACTGCTGATATTATAAATACAAAAAATACTTTGCTGGCGGTCAATGCTTTGTCGCCAAAAACCAAATAACCCCTCTCCTAAATGCAAAGTGAACTGTGTTGCATTAGGATGAAATGCCGTTTGCCTTTTACGCACTGCTAATAACTGTTTTACTCCATTGAATACTTGATGATGATGACTATATTTTTCTGCAATTGCCGCTAATAATTTTGACTCTTGCCAACGATGACGATTAATTGCACGATTGTGCTGCGAATTTTCAAAGCGCTCATAGTCATTAGTGGTGCCAAGTAAACTATGTATATATAGCCCCGGAATTCCTTCCATTGCAAACATAATGGCATGGGCACACAAAAAACGCTCAAGGCCATATTTATCTGCACCATTATGCGTCCCTTGTAAGGCATCAAACAAGGCAATATTTAGCTCATAGGGGGTATGTGTACCATCGTGACTGGTGCGCATTGAAACGCGTCCCCCAAATTTCATGGTGGTACTGACTAAAGAAGCAACCTCACTGGGTTGCAGCAAGCCTTCAATTGGTCTTAAACCAATGCCATCGTGAGAAGCAATAAAATTAAAATACGCAGTGCCGTTTTGTGCAGGCGGCATACTCATCATCCAATGCTTAAGCGCCGTACTATCACCACTGAGTAAGGTATGCAACAACAACGGTGGCAAGGCAAAATTGTAAATTGCATGGGCTTCGTTGGCATTACCAAAGTACGATAGGTTTTCTTGATTAGGAATATTGGTCTCGGTAATAATCACCACACTGGGCTCGGCATGCTCAATCAGCGTTCGCAGTAAACGCACCACTTCATGGGTTTGCGGTAAGTTTATACAACTGGTATTGAGTTGTTTCCATAAAAATGCCACGGCATCAAGGCGAAACAAGCGAATACCGTTATCTAAATAATGGCGAATAATGCCAACAAACTCTTTTAATACCTCAGGGTTTTCAAAATTAAAATCCACCTGATCATGACTAAATGTACACCATACATGCTTATCACCGCTTGCTGTGGCTACCGTATGTAATAATGGCGAGGTTCGTGGGCGCACGACTTGGCTTAAGTCGTCAGTTAAACTAGCTGTTTTAAAATAGTCTTTCCCTGGGTGTGTATCGGTTAAAAAGTTTTCAAACCAAAGACTTCGACTAGAACAATGATTAATGACTAAATCAGCCATCAGTTTTACATCTTTTGCAATCGCGTTAATGTCTTGCCAGTCGCCCAGCGCTTCATTAACTTGCGCATAGTTCATTACCGCAAACCCTTCATCTGAGCTATACGGATAAAAAGGTAAAATGTGCAGTGCATTAAGCTGGTGATCGCACTGCTCTTTTATAAAGCGATGCAAGGTTTTTAAGGGCGCCTCTAGGGGAGTTCCAACTGCTAACTCACTGTCTTCATGATTTATAATAGAATCGCCATAGGCAATTAAAATAATATCTTGTTCATCCCAGCGATTAGTGTGCGGCGTAGGATCTCGAAGTGGGTTATTACTCAATATCAAGGTGATTAATTCTTCAGCCAACTCAGCTATCGGCATAGGTAACTCAACCCCTTGATAAATAGTATGTAAATGTTGTTCGACTCGTTGAAAAAACTGTTCCCTAACTATGTCCACAGGCGCCTCGTTTAAGTATACCAATTTAACTGTATTGTTCGTTATCAAGCTCAACGGCTTCTTTTAATCGATCTAGTACATCGGGCATCGCCGAAGCTACACGGTTCCAACTCGGCACAAATGGCGCTTCCATTGGGTTTTCTAAAAAGTGTTGGCCAGCATTCATAATATTTTGTGCAAACATTTCTACCGCTTTTTCTTCTTGGTGAATATCAAGGGTTAAACCGTTCATTAGTGCATCATTATGATAGGTTTCAATAAAATCTAAACCTATACGGTAATATGTGGCTTTTAATGAGCGAATAGTTTCGCTGGTAAAGGTAACCCCTTGCGTTGCTAACTTTCTAAATAATGCTTTGGTGATATCAATCGACATTTTAGAAAGGCCAGCAGTTTGGTCATCCAACGATAATTCTTGGTGTTTATGATCGTAGTTATCGGCAATATCAACTTGGCATAAGCGGTTATGGGAGTAATTACGGTACATCTCGCTTAATACGCCAATTTCTAATCCCCAGTCACTAGGAATACGAATATCGTTTAATACATCGCGTCTAAACGAAAATTCACCGGCTAATGGGTAACGAAACGAGTCCATATACTCAAGGTAGTCTCTGCTGCCTAATATGGTTTTAAACGAGCGTAATAACGGAGTAACCAATAACCGAGAGACACGGCCATTAATTTTTCCATTGGCGGTACGCGGGTAAAAGCCTTTACAAAACTCATAGTTAAATCGAGGGTGTGCCACAGGGTATATTAACCGCGCTAATAAGCCTCGGTCATAAGTTAAAATATCACAGTCATGCAAGGCGATTGATTCAACCTCAGCGGTGGCTAATTTATACCCCATGCAATACCACACATTACGGCCTTTACCGAGCTCACGTGGCGCCACACCTAAGGCTTGAAGCTCTTTATCGAGCGCCTGCAAACGTGGGCCATCGTTCCACAACACTTTATGGTTTTGATCAAGCGATTTAAAAAAGTTCAATGCATAGCGATACTGGCTTTCGTCGGCTCTGTCTAAGCCTATAGTTATTTGCGATAAATACGGTACTTGTTGCAGCTCTTTAACAATATTTTGTAAAGCAGGGCCTTCTAACTCACTAAATAATGAAGGCAATATAAGCCCCATTGGTCGCTGTTTACTAAAGCCAAGTAACTCTTTTTCTAAATCGTCTACGGGTCTATTGGCAATGTTATGTAGTGTTGTAATAATGCCATTTTGATAAAAATCAGCCATGTAAACTATACTCCTCAGAACTGGGTAAAATACTGTTAATACAAGGTAGTGCTGTAATTTCTTCAACCCAGCCTAGCGGTGCCGGCAATTGAGAATAGCGCGCTTTGTTATAGGTTAATTTAACTGGCTTTTTACTCTCTGGATTGGTAATGATGATGGCGATATCAGCCTCTTCTAGCATTTGCTTATCGTTTTCACTATCCCCTAGCGCAATAATGCTCAGCGCTTTAGTAAACTGCGTATTAAACTGCTGCACTAACCATTGCTGAGCCATGCTTTTATCGGTATTTTTTCCAATGTGAACAAAGCGCCCGCCTACTTTAACCTCGTAGCCATATACTGATATCGCATTGATAAATTCATTTAGTTGCTGCTCATCGCCATGCCAGTAGAGCGGATCTGAGTATTGACGGGTTTGTGCTTGCGTTGCTTGTAGCTGGTTTAATCCTGTCATTTTCATTACCTGCTCACTGGTCAGCTCACTAAACAAACTATATTGGTCGCCGTAGTCTTTTTTTAAGCGTTTTAAATCAGTCCATAAATTGCTAATGGGTGCAGCAAACGAGTAACACCAGTAGCCTTGGTATTCGCCGCAGCCAATTGGCCTGAGATTAAAATAATTTTTAGGAATATAAACAGCCGAGCCATTTTCAACAATGAAAGGCTGTGTAATATTAAGCGCTTGTTGCAGTGCCACCACTTCACTAAATGTTTTGCTGGTATTAAATACCACAGGTACACCGCTGTATTGCAGCTCTTGTAATAAGGTATCTACCGCATCGGTGTTGTAATCTCTGTGATTGAGTAATGTGCCATCTAAATCGGTAAAAATGATAGGTTGTACAATACTATCGCTTGTAAGCACCATCGCAGTTACATCTCGATTACTATCGAGCTCTATAAGTGCATTTGCTTTAGCACTAAGGGTGTTGAGGTTTTCACGCGTGATGCGTTCAAAATGAGAAATAAACCACAATAACTGCTCATCAGTCATAGTGCCTGCGCCCTGCCCTTGCTTGGCAATTAACTTGTGTTCTTGCTCTTGGCGCCACGCAAACACATCATCAAAACTCGGGGCTTTGAGCATAATTGTATAATCGATTTTATCAAAAACGGTTTTATATTCATTGGCTAAACAGCTGTTAATACAGCGACGCCATAACCCTTGTTGATCGTATGATTTTTCTAGCTCGTTAATAGGCTCAACTAAAGTAAAAGGCTGCTGTGGTTCACTGGCTACACACCACCCTTCTAAAATAACAATATCGACCGGCTGACTATTGGTTAACCATTTGTTTTTTGCTACGGGTTCATCTTGTTGCTTATTAAAACGCGGCAGCGGTACATTTACTTCTGCATTTAATAAACGACTAACGGTGTTATCCATCAGCGCAACATCATGTGTACCCGGTACGCCTCTAGTGGCGAATAAACAATGCACATCTTGGGCTAACTGTTGGCGTTTTTGAGTTGATAAATAAAAGTCATCAATAGAAAGCGCAACACAATTTAGGTGGGTATTTTGGCTAAACCAAGTTACTAAATAATCACCAAGAGTGGTTTTCCCTGAGCCTTGGCAGCCATTAATCGCGACAAATAAAGGGGCTGTTTTTTTACTGGTTAGAATGTCCTGCGCAATAGCAGAAAAATACTGCTCGCTAATATACTGATATTTCAACGGCAGTTGGTGTTTTACTAAAAAAGCATTTATATCCACACTCTTGGTCTCCATATAACAATCCCTGAGTCAACTATAGGGTATGACTAAGGAAATGCAGTTACTAGACCAATATTATTTATTGTTACTTTTTAGTAGGTTAAAAAAAAAGCGCATTTAAAATGCGCTTTTTTGGTGCAATATTTTTAGCCACAGTGCAAATTTAACTCTGGTTGCTCTGTGCTTTGGGTAATACTAAGTTTAATACTATGCCTAAAATAGCACACAAGCTCACACCTTCTAGGCTGAACTCACTACTACCTATGTACATACCACCAATACCACAAATTAAAATAAGTGCCACAATACTTAAATTGCGCGGCTCACTTAAGTCATCGCCCGATTTAACTAAGGTGTTTAAACCAATAACCGCAATAGAGCCAAATAATAAAATCATTATGCCACCCATTACTGGCACCGGAATGGTTTGCAAACTAGCGCCCATTTTAGCCACAAATGCTAAGCAAATTGCGATAATGGCAGTCCACATCATTACTTTAGGATTAAAGTTTTTAGTAAGCATTACCGCACCAGTTACCTCTGAGTAAGTGGTGTTCGGTGGGCCACCAAATAAGGATGCGGCAGACGTAGCTAAACCGTCACCAAATAAAGTGCGATGGAGCCCTGGTTTTTTCAAATAGTCTTTTTTTGTAACTTGGCTAATTGCCATCATGTCGCCAATGTGTTCAATAGCAGGCGCAATTGCCACCGGCACCATAAATAATATGGCTTGCCATTTAAACTCTGGTAACACAAAGTTTGGTACAGCTAGCCACTGCGCATTACTTACGGCCTCAAACTGCACTATCCCCATAAATAACGATAGCGTGTAACCGGCAACAACACCGGCTAAAATAGGTATTAATTTAAATACCCCTTTACCCCACACGGCAAACACTAAAGTAACGAGCAACGAGAACATAGAAATAATAATAGCGCTGTCGTAGGCAATAATTTGTGTGCCACCATCGCCACTTTTACCCATCGCCATATTAACCGCCGCAGGCGCGAGTGCTAGGCCAATCACCATAATGACTGGGCCGACCACAATTGGCGGCAAAATTTTATGTAAGGTTTTTGTGCCTTTAAACTTCACCAATAAACTCAACAGCATATAAGTAAAGCCCGCTGCCATTAAGCCGCCCATAGTGACGGGTATTCCCCACATTTGCACTGAGGCAATAATGGGTGCAATAAACGCAAATGACGAGGCTAAAAAGATAGGCACTTGGCCTTTAGTGACAAATTGAAACAACAAAGTACCTAAACCTGCGGTAAACAACGCAACACTCGGATCGAGGCCGGTTAAAATAGGCACTAATACCAGCGCACCAAACGCTACAAATAGCATTTGGGCACCCGTTAAAATGGTTTTTATTGAAAACGTAGAATTATTTTGCACTGCTAAACCCTAGTAAACCGTACCGAAAATTTTATCACCTGCATCCCCTAATCCTGGGATAATGTAGCCTTTTTCATTGAGGTGGCTATCAACTGAGGCTGTAAAAATCTCTACATCTGGGTGAGCGGCTAATGTTTTTTCAACGCCTTCAGGTGCAGCAACCAGTACAATGACTTTAATTTCTTTACAGCCTGCTTTTTTAAGCATATCGATGGTGGCGATCATAGAGCCACCAGTAGCCAGCATAGGGTCAATCACTAAGCTCAAACGCTCATCAATATTACCTACTAGCTTTTCAAAATAAGGTACTGGCTCAAGTGTTTCTTCGTTACGCTCTAAACCCACTACACTCACTTTAGCCGCTGGGAGTAATTGCATTACGCCGTCCATCATCCCAAGGCCCGCGCGTAAAATTGGCACAACGGTAATTTTTTTACCTTTAATATGCTCAACTTTAAGTTTATTACCGTCCCAACCTGTAATTTCGTTATCTTCTAATTCTAGGTTTTTAGTGGCTTCGTAAGTTAATAATGTGCCAACTTCTGAACACAACTCTCGAAAACTTTTCGTGCTAATTCCATGCGCGCGCATTAAACCTAACTTATGTTGAACAAGGGGGTGAGAAATAACGTGAATAGCCATAGTAATAAACCTAGTGATAAAAAATTTGACGTATTTTATATTAAAACAGGCCGTTTGACTGTTAATTTTAGCCCTGATTTCATAGTTCGTGCCAAAATATTTAATTTAGCCATAACTGTTCAACTTTTTGTGTTTATGAGTTGTTACTGGCTAACCAATTATTTACCTGAGCATGCATGTAGCCGTTAATTTTTTTGTGCTCGGGGCTCCACCCAAGTAAAAACCGATAAAAGTCTGCCCACGCCACCGGCCATAAATGAGCCCATTGTGCAATAACGTCATCCGCATTCACTGCTGGTTGGTAGTGACTGAGTGCGTTTTTAAACTGGCTAAAATAATAGTTGAGGTAAGTTTGTGCATGTTTGTGAAGCTCAGAATCATCCAAACAACTGGTCATAAAATACATAACATCTACCATCCCAACACCCGCACCCACATATTGAAAGTCATAACCGCGTATATGCCCTTGGCTATTAGCGGAAAAATTAGCAAGCTTGGCATCACCATGAATTAACGTTTTATAATTACATTGCTTTAACGCACTGTTTAACAATGATGCAGCCTGTTTAATATCGGACTTTTCAGGTAAGTTATTAAATTCATCAGGCCGGGTATCTAAATGCCAATAGCTTCCTTGCGGCCATAAGCCATCAAACTTTGTATTTAAATGAAAGGCATTTAAATGAAAGGCATGAAACTGTGCCAACCACTTTAATATCGCCTTTATATTCTCAGTGGTTGCTTGGGTGTATCCCTGTTTTGAAAAGTCTTTAAACACCAAGGCATACTCATCACCTTTGTTGATTGCTTTAATGCATTCAATAGCTGCCGCTTGCTTGGGCAGTTTATGGCTAAATTGCTGATAAAACGTATATTCAACGTGGTAAGAGTCACGTTTTCTATTAAGCGCAAACGCACTTTGTTTAATTTTAGAATGATTAATGTGATCGGGTACTTTAATCGCTTTAATTACACAGGCCTGCTCATCAAGCTGACACTTCACAATATGGCCGCAGCCGCTCCAAAGTGAGGTTAGGGTTTCGCCAATAGCTATACGTTCAAAATGCGGGGTAAGTAATGAAAGATAAAAAGACATAGCCAAATTAGGTTGCTAAATTTTAGTTAGTTTAACATTAGACGATGTTTTTAATAACAGGTCTTAAAACAAAGCTCTTAATAAATAAATCCATATGGTTTTACACAAACCAGTATGTAAAAAACGAATGCTAGTTTTTGAATGGGTGGCAAAATTAACTATGCCACTACAAACTTATCGTCGAATTGAACGCTTTACCCGCTGCAATACTTTGTTGTATCCATTTTAGTTATGGCTTTGTTTAACAATAGAAAGGATAAGACTATCAATGTCATTATTCACTGCGCCAATACTACTATTACTTAAAATCACATAACCAAAGTTAAGGTCAGTAATAGAGCGTGATAGCGAGACCCAACCACGATTAAATCCAGCAAAGCCAAGACTGCTATTCTTTGCGTCAACAACATAGCTCATACTCCAGCGCCCATTAGTGTTTGGCGCGGGCTTTATCATCAGATCAATTAATTTTTCTGGTAGCAACCCTAAACCATTATAATCACCATCGTTGTTGCGCAACACAGCCATATTAAAGCGGGCTAAGTCTATTGGCGTTGTCTGTAAACCAGCAGCTGCTTTCTCATTAAAATAAACCATGCCCGTGACTTTACCGGAATTATCGTAAGGTGTTGCCGACTTTTTGATAACTTTTTTAGTAATGTTAAAAGTAGAATCCATCATATTTAGAGGCTTAAACACGTATTGCTGCATATAGTCTTCAAATGCCATGCCTGACACATCTTCAATTAAAAGTTGCACCACTGAATACCCACCACCAGAATAAGACCATTTTGTATCGGGCACATGAATAAGTTCAACAGATCCGGCGCCATTGTTATTGCCATTTAATGAGTCAACTATAGATGTTAACTTTTCTGGAGACTCCCAGCCTGTATATGGGCCAAGTGACAAGCCTGAAGTGTGAGATAAGATATTTCTCAATGTTACTTTTTTTGCGTTAAACTCAGACTTAGGGATCTGCCAACGTTTGAGGTATTGGTTTATTGGCGCATCTAAATCGACTTTGCCTTGAGCTACAAGTTGCATTACTCCCCAAACAGTAACCAGCTTAGAAATAGACCCTACGTTAAACATTGTGCTTTGGGTAATCTCAGTTTTGGCTGCTACGTCGGCAAAACCATAGGATCGAAACTCTAGAACTCTATTTCCATTGACAAATGCAAGTGCAACACCAGGAGCTTTGTGTTTATCTAAAATCTTTGGTATGTCATCTTCCAAGCGCTCTGTGATCTCAGACACATCAGTAAACTCTTCAGCGGTAGCAAGACTAGCTAAAAACAATGTAAATATTATCAGTATTGATTTAATCATAACTTTCCTTAGTTCGTAAAACGCCAATATAAACAGACTTGAAATAGTTGGCTAAAATATTAAACAGTGTGAAAACAGCCAACGGTTTTTTTTCGTTTGAATATTCTTACTAAATACCGTTTGTTACCGATAAGTATTTGCTTTTACCGAAACTGACATAATAAATAGTTAAAAAAGCAATTTGAATATATTACTACCAAAAGAATTTTTAATAATAATTCCTTTGTCAGTAATTGAGGCTACAGGAAAAGTTTGGCTTGAACACCAATCTATTTTCGCTTGAATGTTTTTAGTTGAATCAGGGATGTTTACTGTTTGCGTAACCCCTCTTTTTATAGTGGCAACTTCTACGTCATCCGCAAACAACTTATAGTCTCTCGCCATATCCACAAATTGTTTTGGTCTAAAAACTTGAATATTCATCTAAACTCCATTTAGGTATTTAACACCCCAATAAGCCGCCGAAAGGAGCATAGCGTATTGAGGTCGGTTTAATTGGCTTGTTAGAGTGCTTCTTCAACTTTTATGCCTGCTGCAGAATACAAGGTTTGTATTGTACTTTTTGCCAGTGCTATTAACTCTTGCAGCACTTGAAGTGCTGGTTTTGTTGAATCTATGTCACCAATTACAATTTCAACGGGCACATCTAATTCCTGCTCAATTATGTTCGATGGTGGCACTTTGGCTTTTCTTCTCTGTGTCCAAGTCATTGGCTGTACTTGCCAACCAACATCGCGATAATTATTACCAAAGCCACAATTCATTAAACCAGATGGAAAATCAGGAACCAGTCTTTGAATCATTGAGCTACTAATTTTCGTGAAGTTACCTGTTGGGACTAATAACTTGTGTTTATC
Organism: Pseudoalteromonas sp. BSi20311; assembly: GCF_000239875.1. Lineage (NCBI taxonomy): Bacteria > Pseudomonadati > Pseudomonadota > Gammaproteobacteria > Alteromonadales > Pseudoalteromonadaceae > Pseudoalteromonas > Pseudoalteromonas sp. BSi20311. Next base: position 27,654 of record NZ_BADU01000168.1, read on the forward strand.
CATAACGTCCAAGTCGTGAATGGCACAAAGAAGTATATTCCCACCATCTCTATATGGCTTTAAACTCGCTAGTGCGTGAGCAAAATCTTTCGAAACTCTCGAAGGTATACCAGTCAAAACAGAGTCTTTCAAGGCAGTCTCTGTTGAGGTGATTGGAAATTGAATGCTTTTTCGTTCTCCATCAGATTTTGCATACCTCTCAGTACAATTCCAATATGCATGATCAATAGCAGCTCTAAGATTATGGAGAACATCGCCAATTATTACGGCAGCTTCATTAGCAACATTTTCGTTTCGCTTTGCGAATGTTGCTCTTCCACCAGTTTTGCAATTAGTTTCTAAAAAATAACCGAACT
>NZ_BADU01000166.1:0-1687 GCF_000239875.1 Pseudoalteromonas sp. BSi20311
TAACTAAAGTAGATACTTGAAGACTTTATTATCAGAAATTCCAAATTTTAGTTAGTGCGTAGTAATACAGACTGACACCCAAATTTGCTTGGTGACAATAGCGTTTTGGACCCACCTGACCCCATGCCGAACTCAGTAGTGAAACGAAACAGCGCCGATGATAGTGTAGCATTTGCTATGTGAAAGTAGGACATTACCAGGCTCCAAATAAGAGAAAGCCCGATTCGAAAGAGCCGGGCTTTTTTACGTCTGTAGGAAAGTGAAAGTATTAGCCGTCAGTCGTCAGCTATCAGCTGCACAGCGTTAACCTGACCATCGTAGCGTGGGTTGAGTATCACGAAGCCCATGGGCAAAGTAGCGCAACGACTCTAAATACAAGCAAGCCCGATTCAAGAGTCGGGCTTTTACGGGTGTAAAGGAAGCATCCTTAAAACAGTCCATAGGCTTCAGTTTCTTGCTCTTGAGCGCTGCTAGATGGTTCAAGCTCTTTGGGCTTAAATATTGCGCTAGGATCAATAAGTACACTATGTTTATCAGCGAGTTTGATCAGTCCATACATCATGCTTCTTGTTTGGGGGTCAATATCAAAACCAACTTCGGTAAGCTTATCTAGTGGTTTAATATCTTCTTGTTTATATTCAATATTATCTTCAACCTTATCAACTAATAGGCCTACATGAGGGGTCATGCCATCTTTAGTGGTAAACACAATAATAGGTTTATAATCTAAAGTGATTTGTTCTATTGCAGAGTCGAATAAACGCTCTAGGTGAATAAGATCATGTCGCCTTATAATCTCAAGTTGAGTACTAACTTGTTTGCTGTTGCCTTTTTTATATGCATCTATTGCACTGGTCAATTTGTGTAGAAGCGATTTAAACGGGTCATCAAAGCGTGACATAGTATTTTTTAATTCATCGTTATCTGTTTTAAACTCTGTATAAAACTGTTCAAAATCAGTAAGCTCATACTGATTCGCCTTTAACGAGCTTTGCGAAACGAGTAGTTCTTGCTCTAATTTATTAAACCAAGCAATTAGTTGTTTTTGCCAGGATTTAAGTTGCTTTAAAGCATCTAAATTACTGTGCTCAGTAGAAACTCCATTTAAAATGATTCCAAGATCAAATACAGGGGTTGGGATCCCCATATAATCTTTAACACCCAAAAAGCTTTTATTGTCGTTAGGTAACACCGTGAGGTTATTATTAAATTGTTCCGTTAATAAGATATCAAGAATCTTAAGTGAAATGGTTTTATAACCCACTTTAAAGTTAATTAAGTCCATAGTTTCCTCACATACTTAGTTTGTATATTAAGGATAGAACAATATTTGGAAGGTACTTATTTATTCACATAATAAGAGCGATATACATTACGCTTATTTTTATTTTTTGTATCAATAAAAAACTTTTTGTATTATTTTATCATTTATTAACAGTGAATTAAGCTCTTTCAATAGGCACGAGTGTTTAAGCGGTAATTTGCAGTTTGCTGCAGCCCTACTAAATGCCATTGCATTAATATAACCTTCAAAATGAAGACGGTTGGGTTTTGTAATCTTGTTTGCTTGCATATCGGCCAAAAATTCATTACAAAAATTATCATTACATGTGAGTGGATTAGGAACAATTTCTGTAACCATAATATGTGAGGGTGTGGTTACTTCATCAAATAAGTCAAAGCTAGG
>NZ_BADU01000165.1:0-165 GCF_000239875.1 Pseudoalteromonas sp. BSi20311
AGCTACGAAAGACATTTTCTGCTAAAAACAATTTTTGCACCACAGAGGTTCCCGAGGCGCTTTGCGCTGCACAGAGGTGGATTGGTATTTTTAAAGCATTTCTCTGTGAGCTCTGTGTCCTCGGTGGTAAATATTTATTTAGGCTTAATCTGACGCGATATAAAA
>NZ_BADU01000164.1:0-10847 GCF_000239875.1 Pseudoalteromonas sp. BSi20311
ACGAAAGACATTTTCTGCTAAAAACAATTTTTGCACCACAGAGGTTCCCGAGGCGCTTTGCGCTGCACAGAGGTGGATTGGTATTTTTAAAGCATTTCTCTGTGAGCTCTGTGTCCTCGGTGGTAAATATTTATTTAGGCTTAATCTGACGCGATATAAAATTGCTGCTACAGAATAATATTTGGCTTTTTTATTTCCTCTAAAAGCGCAGCGTCTCATAACCTCTTTGTGAATAAATCACTTAAAAAATATATAACCACAGAGAAGCGAATGAGGGTAAATGAGAAGACAACGGGCTTCGTTCTTTTGCTAAAACCTAAAACCTAGCTCGTAGCCCGAAACCCGCGTTCCAAACATAAAACGCGCTACATAAAGCCCTGCCTACAGGTTAGTCGGCTAGGGCGCTATTTGTGGGTTGATAAGCGCCATTATCTAACGCATCAAAGTAGGCTTGGTAGCGGCCGTTTTGTTTAAATTTAAGTAATTGCTGGTTAAATATTTCAAGCCGCTGTTCACTGCGTGGGTTATTTTTAGGGAACATCACAAAGCTTTTATTGATTAATAGTGGCCTTGGGTGGTGCACAATGCCATTTTTTATTGTCGGTTTTTGCCCTGCTAATATGTGATAGCCTACGCTTTGCTCTTCGGCAAAGGCATCAATGCGGCCCATAGCTAAACGCTGAAAATTTTGCTCTGTTGTACTTACACGCGACATATCGAACAAGCCTTCATCAGCTGCTTTATCAAACTCTTTGCCGTAGCTGTAGGCAAGCCCACCACCGAGTAATAAGCCTTTTAAATCGTTTAGATTTTGCCAATCAAAAGGGCGTTGTTTATGATAAAAAAATACAAAACGCTCGTTTAACACTGGCTCACTGTAAAAATAATCCTCAGTACGTTGTTGTTCAAACATCCATACGGCAGTGGCTGCGTATTTATCATTAATGGTGTCGTGGTAAGCACGCGGCCACGGTAAAAAGGTAAAGTTAACTTTAATGTTGGCTTGTGCAAATATATCGGTAATTAAATGTGCAACCACGCCTTTGTGAGGCAGCGATTCGCTTAAAAAAGGCGGCCATTCGCCTGTACTTATATTTAAAGTAGCATGGTGATTAGGCGCTTTGCTTGAGGGTTGTATTGCTTCAATTGCGTGAGTGTAATGACAGGTAAAAGCCATCAGCAAAAAAGATGCGATATAAATACGGTATCTTAATTTAGCTGATAACATAACGTGCATGTGTATAAGTCTCTCCTTCTATTAAATATACCCTTTTTGGATATAAAGCGGCTTTGAGTGTTGCTTAAAAAACAGGCTATTTTAAAGGCGTTAACTGAATGTAAGCTTAAGGGCTATGCCGTGGCTTTACAGACTTATTTTAAGTATTTTTATGTTACCGCGTTATTCTTTTGTTTGCATGTTTTTTGCGCGTTTTTCTGCATCGATGAGTGCTTGTGATTTAGGCGCCCGTTTTTTCTCTTCTACTTTTGGTTTTTCGGGGGAATTTGGATCCCAGCTTTCATCAAGCGATAAATTAGCAAATGGGTTGCTGCTTTGTAGTGAGTTATCGGGCTTACTTGGCTCTTCAGGGGTAACCTTTACTTGCCCTGGCGTTACCGGTGTTTTTTTAGTTGGTAGTGGCGCATCGGGATCGAAAGTGCGTATCTCTGGCTCTTTAAAGTCGTGTTCTGTTGGTGAGCTTAACGATGCGCGCTGCTTTTTAGCAGGATGTATATCAGCCTTTGGTTGATGTGGTGCAATAGGTTCAGGAGCAATAGGCTCAGGTGCAATGTGTGAAGGCTTTATTGGCGCCTCTTTTTTAACTGGTATAACTTGTTCGCTAGGTTGATTTATAAAGTTACGCTGTATTTTGCTTTGTTTGGCTTCGGGATCAAAATCTCTTACTTGTGGCTCAGCAAACTCAGTTGCATTTTTAATCCGTTCTAAGGTCGCTTTAGCGGCTGCTTCAAACTCAGCCGTATTAGGCTCCGGCTTTATTTTCACTGTATTAACTCGACTAGAATCAGGCTCTTTACCCTTGCTTTCGACGGCTGGGTTTTGCAGATCAGAGCCAGTCACCATCGGCTCAGTAACAACACTGTGAGTTTGATCATTGTCGTTACTGGGGGGCATTTGCAATGGTATGCCAGTATCAGCCACTTGTTTATTTTGCTTAATATTGCGCAGGCGCATTAATACCACAACCGTAATTACCACAATTAACAATAGTGCCACACTCGGTAAAACTAGCGAGATTATATTAGCCCCTTTGGGCATTGAAGAGGCAATAACGGCTGTTTGCTCGCTGGTTTTTATAGTGATAGGTACGGCGGTTTGTGCTGGCTTAACGGTGGCTTTTTTTACCTCTGGTTGCGTATTTTTCTCAGTGTTTGATAATTCACTGGCCGGTATTTTATTTGGCTGTGCATTTTTTTCAGAAGCGCCGCTTTGTTCAGCCGCTGCTGTTACATTGACTTGTGACTCATCAGGTGCGGTTGTGGTTGATGCTACTGGGGCATTTTTTTTAGCTTGCTCTATAGTTTGAGTGGCGCTTTTTTCGATTACATTATTTTGGGGTGGAGTTGCACTTTGCTCAGTTGCATCGTCTGGAAACGTTGGCTGTAAAGTGGGTTCTGTTTGTTGTGGTTTTACAACCTCCGGGGTCGATTGTTTAATAACCGGCTGCGGTTTAGGCTTTGGTACTGGCAAAGTGCGTGCCGCTTGCGGATCACTGCAGTTTTTTTCAAAGTCTCGCGCAGCATTACGGTATTTACGGCTGGCTTTATTATTGCTGTGTTGCTGCATTTCTTGTTTTATAAGAATACACATAGCTTCGTTATAAGCGGCACTGCTGGCACTATAAAACAAAGCAAAACAAAAAAGTAAGCAACTCAGTAACGGTTTCATAAAACTCAAAAGCGGTTAAGCATCAATGCACTAATATTAAGCGCAAAGTGAAAAGTTATCTAGGGTCTGTTAACTTTTGCGGACTAATTTTTGTTAAAACTACGGACAATTTAATTGCCGCGCGTGCAAATTTAACCTTGAAAGATAAACAGATCCTAGGACTTAGCAATGCCAAGCGTGAGATGTTTGTAGTCAATCAATTACCAATAAGCTTCGGTATTCGTCGTAAGCAAATTGGTCGGTCATACCGCTAATGTAGTCTTGAATTAACCGACAGCGATAATAAAATTCATAGGCGGCAAAATGATCGGGCTCTTCTTGCATCGCATTTATGGCATGCTGATAGCTACTTAAATGCTTTTTAGAGAGTTTTTTAACGAGTCTCGATTCTATTAATAAGCGGTTGTCGCCATGCAATGCACGTTTAAAGTCATCGCTACTCAAAAGCAGCAAAGGTTTATAACAATCGAGTAGGCCATTAATAATACGGTAGCCTTGCAGTTCGAGCTTTTCGACTTCTTTGTGCGAAAATACATGCTCAAGCGCGACTTGTTTGAGCGCTTGGGTTGCTGCATGCAGGTAGCTGCGATCTTCTAATAATGCATGGTTAAAGTCGCCATGATAAATTGGCTCTATATTTTCAATAAAGCGTTTAGCGGCATGATTCACTAACGGGTGTAGTAACGACACACGTAAATAAATAAAAAATTCACTATTAAAATTAAAAGGCTGTGCTTGAGCGCGTTCAATAGCGTAGTTAATTGCGTCATCTACAAAGCTTTGGTGTTGGGTGTCGTTTAAGGTTAAGTTAATCAGTGCTTTTTGATACTGCTTTTTTAATTGCTCGCATAAATGCTGAGTGCTTATTATGTCTTTTTCTACCGCGTCTTCTATGTCAGCCAAGCAATAAGAAATATCGTCTGCGGCTTCCATAATGTAGCTGGCAGGATGGCGGCAATAAGGCTCCATTTTTAACTCTGTTTGCAGTGCTTCTATAAAGCTTTTTTCACTGTAGTAGTAGCCCACTTTTTTCATAATGTAGTTTTTATTTTGTGGGATATCTTGCTTTGCTAAGCTTGCAGGGCGTGTGTACTTTAAAATTGCCGCACTTTGGCTATAAGTTAAATTAAGGCTGAGCAGGGAGTGAATAATGCGAATGCCTTGGGCGTTACCTTCAAAGTTGCAAATATCTTGCGCTAAATGTTTAAAAATAACCCCTATGCTGCTATTGGCTGTTTGGCAACGCTCAGGTGTAATACTGGCCAAGTTAGCATTAAACCAATTATTAATGGCGGCTTCGCCAAAGTGACCAAACGGCGGATTACCAATATCGTGCATTAGGCAGGCCATTTCTACTAGGGTTTCTAGTGGGCGTTCTAAGCCCGATAAACCATATTCTTTTTGCTGTTGGTAGTTTAAGTTAGCAAAAATACGTTGCACAATAAACCGGCCAACTTGTTGCACTTCTAATGAATGAGTAAGGCGTGAGCGCACGGCTGCATTGCGCTCAAGCGGAAATACTTGGGTTTTTTGTTGCAGCCGACGAATGGCTGCACTATTAATAATTCGGCCACGATCGCTCTCAAGTGCCATTTGTAAATTGGCTGTAGTGCGCTGCATACGCGCAGGAGTTATTTTGCTGCTGAAGTCGATCATGGCAATCCTTTTTTACTTTCCGGCCTGTCTGAATGTTAAATTTAATCTAACAGCTTGTATATTAAATTAAAATTATTAGTTTAGCTGATAAGTTTTACTTTTAATTCAGTTTTTGTTCATATAACCTTTAAAGTTTAGTTAATCTTTTGTCTTTTCAGGGAGTTTAAGCCTTTTGGCTTAGTCAGCATGATGCGTCTTTTAGCTTACATTAATATTTTATCGGTGTGCGTGTTAGCCAGTATCTTAACTGGGTGTAATAGCACAGAAAATAAACCGAGCACTAATGCTCTCTCAATCGAGCAACAACAAGCAGCTAATGCGCGTGCTAGTGCCTTAGCTGCTCGTGGTTTTTATCAAACGCAACTGGGCAATATTAACTATTTATCAGCGCGTCAATGTAGTGATTTTAACTTACAAAGCCACCGTGGTTCTGTGCGTTACCCTGAAAACTCCCTTAATGCGGTAATTGATGCGATTGATAATAATTTTGATGTAATAGAGATTGATGTGCGCATAACCCGTGACAATGTGTGGGTGGTACATCATGATGCCCGTACTGGTCGTGAAACTGGCACAGTTGATAATAAACAGCGAAAAATTGAGTCTATTAATTACGCTAAAGAATGGGGATATTTACGCCACCGCAACCAAGAAACGGGGCTGTTAACTAACGATATTCCCCCTTCGTTTAAGGCGCTTGCCAGTACGTTTTCTCGCTATCGAAAAGTGCAGCAAAAGCTAAATATTGAAATTAAGTCGCGAGCATCAATCAACGATTTAAAAATGCTTGATTATCTTGCTCATCAATATGTGGGGGAGAATAATTATTTTTTTAGTAGTTTAGAGCTGCGTAACTTAACTCGTTTGCGCGATATTAACCCTGACATTTATATGATGTTTATTCAGTCTCCTTCAAAGATATCGATGAACAAACTGGCGGCTGATCTAAAACGTGGCGCGGGGAGCGATCCTATTTATGAGCGAAATAAAGAGCAACTTGAAAGCATTCAGTCGTATGCCAATCGTCGTCATCGTGAAACGCGTTACGATCGTCCAATTAAATTAGCCTCGCTAACAAAAAAGTTAAAACGTAATTTTGGCTATGTGTTAGATATTCGCCACTATCAGCAAAGTGCAGCACAGTTAAAAGTGACTGCTAAGGCACAGGGAATTGATATAGCGACTTATTCGATTAACGGCCACGACTACCATGAGCAAACTTTATTAGCTCAATCAAAGCGACTACGTCCTGACTCAGTGATTATTGATGATTCTGTTTATGGGTTCTGTTCGGTATTCGGTTTACCAAATGTTCAGCCATATAAAGGATCACATCCCGCAGCAAAACAAATTACAACACTACCTGACGATTTAGATTTAATGCGATTAGACGAACTATCGGCTTATCAAAAAAACCATTTATACCCTGCAATTGGTGGGCAATTAAAGTCGCTTAAAAGGACGCTTTACCCAGTGAAGATGTTACCGGTTAAGAGTGTGCCTAATTTAGAGGTTGGCGCGCGCGAGGCTGATGAAAAATTTAGCCTTGAAACCGACCCAGCCGTTGAGCTTGAACTTCGTAAACAAAAATAATAAGACCATTGACTATGAGCACAACCATAAAACCATTTTGGTGGCGTTTTTTACTGCTACTGCTAGCCTCTTTATATTTATTACCCGAGGCTATTTTTAATGCACAATTAGTTTCTTTAGTGGGGCTGGGGACACCCTCGGCACAAGACTTAGAGCATTTAGAAATTTATGGACGAGCTGTTTCTGGGGTTGGAGTGGCGTTACTGCTTGCTGATTTTTTACCTAAAGCTATGGTTGCAAAAGTAGGCCGAGGCGTTATTTCTTTGGTTGCATTAGTGTGTTTAGTTTGGCCAGTTGTTTTTTATGGTCAAAAATATGTGATAGAAAAAACCTTAATTGAGCCTTCATCTTCGCAGCAGCGCCAATTTGCTGTTTATAGTGCAGCACTCAGAGATGCTTTGGCGATTAATTCAATTAAAGTAAACGGTCTAGATTACGACTCTGAGCAATTACACAGCTCAGAAAACCTCACGTTTTTAGCGCTTTTTGGTGGGCTTTTATATAGTGATGCTGCTTTATCTGACAACTTAGAGGATGATAAGCGTAAGATTATTGCTTCTTTTGTGCAAAAAAAGGCCTACCAAGACTTTGATCAACACTATGGCGAGTATAGTCAGCTGTACGATGAGCTAGTCGTGCAATATAAAGCGTATGCATCGGGTAGTAAAAAATATAATCAAACTTTGGCGGGTATTAGTACGCGTGAGCAAGGTTATTGGCAACAAGTTGAGCAGCAAATAAATGATGGGTGGGGCAACTATCAACAAGCGCAAAAAGCGCATATAGCAAAAGCGTCTGCGCGTGCGCAAAAATATGGCCCTAAAATTTACGGCTACCACAAGCAAGTTGCTCGATGTTCAGAGCGTTATGATAAAAGTAGCCAAAAAGATCGTCGTAACCGCTGTTACGAAAGAGCGGCAGCTGATTATCGCAGCGATATTCTTCAAGCTGGTATTGGTTACATCGAGCCCGATTACTGGCTTATTGTTGAAGATATTTCTGCAACAGAAAATGCGGCCAGCAGCCTATTAATGGGGTTTTTAACAGGGGGGGTATATACTGCCTTACAAGCGGCTAGTTTAGCTACTGGGGGCGACGGTGGTATTAAAGATAAGCGATATAAGTACACGGATGATCCTGATCATTATCAATTACGCTTTTTACAACACCCTAAATTTGGACAGTTATTTGTAACTGAAACCGGCTACGAATTTGGTATCGAAAATTTAATCACTTTTCGCGCTCATGACACCACCTCTAAAAAGTTGCGCACACATTTTTCTAGTAAGGGCTTAGCACTCAATGAGCGCTGGAATATTAATGACCGCGCGGAATTTGCACAGGCTGTCGCTAAAAAAGTCACTAATGAAGCAAACAGCCAGTGGCGCAGTGAAATGGCAAAGCATGATTTGAGTTTAAAGCCTAATTTGCCGTGGGTTAGGTTTCAGTTGCATAAACAAATACAAGCTAAAATTGCTGATCGTATGGGCGATTTATATGTAAAAAATATTCGCGCAGATTGGAATAAAAAAAGTTTTAAAGAGTACGTGCTTGATCCTAATATCGAAAAACGTACCGATAAATATCTAACGATGCTTAATAGCGCCCAAAGTAAGTTTGTAGATGGGGGGGAATATGCTGAATATGGTAAGCAAGCACTGCGTTCTGTACTCATTCCGCCTATTTCAATGTCGTTATCATTATTTTTAATTTGTCTTACTTTTAGTAAGTTACCGCTAAAATTATGGCTGCTAATTAAGCCTGTCTCTGTAAACGCCATAGATAAGAAACACCCGTTATCTTGGCTTAAAAAGCTCATTATGCCTGCGGTTATTTTAATTGCCCCAGTAGTATTAATAAATAATACCTTTACTAAAGACCAGCAAAGCCCCGTTAATTACTTTTTAGCTAAGGTAGAAGAGTCGAGCAACCCGGTATTTAGTTATGCAATTCGCTGGACATTACATGCCCAACCCGTATTGCATCCATTAGGTTTAGCGTTTGAAGAAAAGTTGGGTATTTATGAGCATTTTACGCCTTTAAGCCATGCACTTGCTAAGGTCGATATTTTACGTCATGGCGATAGCTCTCTTAGCGCAGAGCAACAACAGCGTCAGAAATATATGGTTGAGCAAAAAACTAAGCTTACCATTACCAGCAATGCCCCTAATGCAGATATCAGAATTATGAATATTGGTCCTAAATATCGTCCTGGTATGGTGCTCAATGCAAGCAGTTACGATATACAGGTAAGTGCGCCCGGTTTTAAAACATATAGACGTTGGCATCAAATTGAGTCTGGCGAACACACACTTGCTATTAAATTAACTGCGAAGTAATTGTGTTGTGAATTAGATTAGTCTCAATACCACAAAATTTTAAAATAGCTATGTTAGTGTATTCAAGTCGCTTAAAAATTAACTTAAATAGGATAAATGATGCGTTTATTATTCGTTGTTGTGAGTGTGTTATTACTGATAAGTCCGCTTGCATTTGCTGCCAAAGAGCAAACCGTAGTGATGATTTCAATTGATGGTTTGCGCTGGGACTATATTGAAAAACATGGCGCGCCAAATTTAAAAGCAATGGGTGAGCAGGGGGTTAGGGCGCAAAAAATGCAGCCTGTGTACCCTAGTAAAACGTTTCCTAATCATATTTCGGTGATCACCGGTTTACTGCCAGTTAACCACGGTATTGTTGATAATAAATTTTGTGACAAAGCGCGCAATAATGAATGCTACAGCATGGGAAAAGGACAAAAAGACAGTACCTGGGTACGGGGTACTCCGCTGTGGAATTTAGTAAAAATGCATGGGCTTAAATCGGCGGTGTATTTTTGGCCTGAATCGGATGCGCGCTTTAATGGTATGACGCCAGACTACTATTTTCATTATTCTAAACAAGGTGACTACCAAGATAGAATTGACCAAATTGTACAATGGTTAAGTTTACCTCAAGCGCAGCGCCCACGTTTTGTAGCCAGTTACTTTTCGTTGGTTGATAGTATGGGGCATGAATTTGGCCCAGATGCAGTGCAAACACGTGACGCTGTTCATAAACTAGATGCCTTAATGGGGCAGTTACGCACTCGTTTGAGCAAATTAGCGCAGGATATAAACTTAGTGATTGTTTCTGATCACGGTATGGCACAGGTTGATCCTGAGCAAAGCATTATTGTCAGCAGTTTACCTAAAGATGATAACTTTATTACTGTGAATACCGGTCCTCGCTTGCTTATTTATACCAAAAGCGATGCTAAAAATGCAGATATTGACGCGTATAAAGCACGCTTACAAAAGGCAGCTAAGGGGCGTTATAGTGTTTTAAGTAGCGAACAGCTTAATGGCTATCATTATAATAGCGGGAGCCGAGTGGGCGACATTGTGGTGCAAACCAATGCGCCTGCAGTATTTAGCAACGGTACTAAAGCGCCTTATTTAGGTACGCACGGCTATGCGTATAGCGACGATATGGCAGCCACCTTTATAGCAACAGGCCCAGCGTTTAAACAAGGAATGAGCATTGAGCTGGTAAATAACTTAGATATTTACCCTGTGCTTGCCAAGGTAATGGGGTTGAAGCTAATGAGTAAAGTAGATAGCGATGGCAAAACCTTACTCCCTGCAATAAAGCAGAAAATGATTAATCATTAAAAAGAGCGCCAAGGCGCTCTGCAGGGGAACTTAATTAGCTAAATGGGTTATTAACCCATTTTTACGCTGTTATTTAAAATTGGCGATACTGGTTTTGGTATCAGTGACGGTACGAATGGCATATGCCTGATTGGTTACACCAAATGGAATGCCGTTTACACTCCAGTTTGGGTTTGAGAAGTAATCGTACTGAGTTGCACTGCCAAACACATGTGGATAAGCCATAATACTGGCAAATTCATTTTGTACGCCGTGGCCCATACCATCAACGTATACGCCACCTGCCGTATCGCCTTGCTTACGAGAATGCGCTAAACCTTGGTTATGACCTAGTTCGTGTACGAATGTTGAAGCGCCACAGTCAACGGCTGTTATTGAATACATACGGTTACTCATAGAGCTGTATAAATTGCCATTCGTGCCTTGGCCAACCCAAGCTAGTCCACAAGAGATTAAACCACTGCCTGCACTTTGGCCTGTGCCTAATACGGCTACCATGTCGGCTTTCCAATTATTACGTAAACCATCGACATAGCTGCTATTTGTCACGGCGTTAAGCCAGTCTTCTGAAGGCGTTATTGCATGATTACCTAAGTTTTGAGAGCCCACTAAACGCAGTGTTATATCAACGCCATTTTGGCTATATACTTGATTACTAAAAGCAATAAGCTGATTAATTTTAGTATTAATGTTACTAGTAGCGGCAGCTGATTGATCGGTATATAAAATACCAATATCAATTGTTTCTGCTGACACTGTGCTGGCGGCACAGAATGCCGTTGCAATAGCGGCTGTTGATATTATTTTTTTCATTGTCGTATTTCCTTTCTTTTGTAATTGCAGTTTTACTGCTGAGTCATCTGTGTTTAGGTTAAAAATTAACTAGCAGGTGATTTTTTATCACTGGGCGCAAACGGGTCTTTACCATCCGTATTTTTTGGTGCGGGTTCACCCACTTGGTGTTCTATATGTGATTTGTATAAATCGCGCTTTGCTGCAATCCAGCCATATTGGCCTTTGCTTTCAAAAACATAATTGCC
>NZ_BADU01000163.1:0-714 GCF_000239875.1 Pseudoalteromonas sp. BSi20311
AGGGTCTGTTGACCTTTCAAGGTTAAATTTGCAGCAGTCTGTTTGGTCTTTAGGCAATGCAGAGTCTATGTGGTGTGGTTATTCCCCATAAATAGGCGATAACGCAGCATCAATGCCAAACAGGCACTGCCCGAAGGGTTCTGCCTAGGGGCAATTAACTCTTTGTTGCTCGATTTTTACTTAGCCCACTAGGTTACAAACCTCGCGTCGCGATTAAATCCCCCCTAGTTTGAACAAATATTAATCCGTAAAGATAAGCAGACCCTATGTTTAGGTAAATATTTGAATGGTGGAAAAATGAATTACATTAAGTCTGAAAAGCCTTAATGTATAAATATAGGATTAGTGCGTGGGCTATTTCCGGTTTGTGCCCAGACTGTGTGAAAACTCTGATCACCTTTTGGTCTAAGTATGTTCTGCTTATGATCTATTAATCTATACATTTAGTTCACTTAATATACTGATATTTATATAATTAGACTATTGATTCAGTTGAGGGTTGAGGCAGTATGTCAAAGTTTATAAGCGGTGAAAGTCGTGACCAATCAACGTTATTTCCAGAATCGTTGGAAGACTACGTCAGTGAAGATAATACGGTCAGAGTGATTGATGTTTTCATTGAGGAACTAAATCTAGCTGAATTGGGGTTTAAAGGATTAACTTTAAAGTCCACAGGCCGCCCTAAGTATCATCCAGCCACATTATTAAAACTGT
>NZ_BADU01000162.1:0-67966 GCF_000239875.1 Pseudoalteromonas sp. BSi20311
AAGTTAAAAACGAAAAGTGATGAGAGTTGTTTGGTGGTCATGAGCTCTTCCTCGTAGCTTTTATATTTAATACGATACGATAGATTAATTGTTCACTCTTTTAAGAATTAATCTACACCTAGCGGCTATTTTCAATGTTAACTCTCGTTATCGATTTTATTCGCTTGAGCAAAAATTAAAAAGCGCGTAATTTAACCGCGTTACCTATTTTAATAACAAGTATAATAATGAAAGTACAAGAATTAGAACAATTAGCGTTATCTAAAGCCGAAACTCGAGAAGTGATCACGCCGTATGCCTTTAAGGTTGATAATGCTTTACTAGGCTTGCCACTGGCTTCGCCTACTCGGCGCGCATTAGCTATGATTATCGATGTAGCATTAATATTCTTAGCTGCAAAGCTCAGTGCAACTATTATTGCATTCGTTGCTGCGATGGCTTTTTATAAAGGAACGGCGCAGCAATACCTTCCTAAAATGTCGAGTGTGTGGCGAAGAGTATTAAAAATAATGGCTGCGAGTATATTATTTGTAAGCGCCCTTGCTGTGCTTTCAACTGGCATAGATTACCTAGAAAGCGACAACGCTGATCAAGGCTTAACTGTTCAAGGCGTAAAAATACAGGATGACATTCAGCTTACCTCCACAGAAAAAAAGCAGGTAAATGCCTACTTAGTGCAAACAGCAGACGAAAGCTGTGAGCAACCTTGCCAACTAAATGCGCTTGATAATTTGATAGGGCAAGTACCCAAATTAGCCGAAATGGACGACTTACAAAGCCCACAACTTGCAAAAGTACTTTTACAATTATTAGTGCTTAGTGAGAACAACGAAATAAAGCCTACTCAGTTAATTGAAGATAAACCAAAACAAACAACCACACACAGTATTTTGCAGTGGGGCAAAGGTATTATTCAAGATTTAGGTTTGGGTTTTGGCTGGGCTGCTGTGTACTTCACACTATTTTCATTACTATGGCGCGGTCAAACCCCTGGTAAAAAGCTCTGTAACACTCGAGTGGTTGCATTAAATGGTGAGCCGCTGGGTTTACTTGATTGTTTTGGCCGCTACGGTGGTTATGGCGCAGGTTTTGCCACCGGCTTGTTAGGCTTTTTACAAGTGTATTGGGACCCAAACAGACAAGCCATTCAAGATAAAATATCAGCGACTGTGGTTATTCAAGGGAGTGTGAACCAAGTTGTAAATGTGCAAACAGTTGTAGATAAAGTGAAAGAGTAAAGCAATTAAAAAATATATGACTGAAGTAAAAACTTAAAATTAAAGCGCGATAATTATCTTACCGCGCTTTAATTGTAAATATTTCTTTTATCTTTTAGTTTTAGCCTAAACCCGACAACCCCCAACAACACCACAATTCCCCATACAAGTACATTACCGTATTCGCTATACACGCTATCCCCTTGTATTAGCTTTATATTGGCTTTGAGTGTGGTAGCTTCAAACTGTGGTATGGTTAGTGTGTTTGGCTTATGAGGTCATATACACCGCTTATGCCGTTGTTGGTCACACGTACCAATGAGTGTAGTAGGCGGCTACATATCTTAAGGAAATAGTTATAGCTAAGTATGTTCACTTAACTATAACTGTTTATATGGAGGTTAAGGGATTACTTTAATTGCAATTGCATTATCGTCTTTACTATATTCCTCAACGTCCGATAGGTTACTTAATAATTGGTTAATTTGAGTTAATTGCTCGATAATTCGGTCTGATATTTCAGCGGTACTTTCTGCAATAGATGAGTTGTTACGTAAAACCGGTTCTACCTGTGAAAGTCCTTCATCAGCATGAGAAATACTGTCCGTTTGACGTTTGGTAGCCGAATCAATATCTTGTGTTAAATTAAGTAATTGCGACATATCCTTAACAATTAAATCTAAACGTCCCGCTACATCATTAACAGCGGATTTTCCAGATTCAACACTGCTAATAGAGGCTAAAATAAGAGTGCCAGTTTCTTGTGCTGCATTAGATGATCGTTGCGCCAGAGTTCTTACTTCATCAGCAACAACTGCAAAGCCACGACCTTGCTCGCCAGCTCTAGCAGCCTCAATTGCAGCATTAAGAGCTAATAAATTTGTTTGTGCTGCAATACCGTCAATTACCTGAATAACTTCACCAATCTCTTTGCTGGAGGTACTGAGTTGCTCTATAGTGTTAACCATCTCGCTCATAGCAGTGTTAGCCAATTCAACTCGTTCAACAATTTCGCTTGCGAATAACCTAACTTCGGCAACGCTGGTGGCATTTGCTTCAGATTGAGCTCGTACTTCCGAGAGTGACTGACTCATTTCTTCAACAGTGCTAAGTAATTCGGTTGTGCTTGATGCTAAGTTAATACCGACTTCGCTAACGGTACCTGCATCAGAGTTTAAGCTCTTAGACATACTCATGACGTGTTTATAAACGTTGGCAAGTGCCACTTTTTCGGTCACATCGGATACAACTTCAACATGGCCAATTTGTTGGCCTTTAGAGTTTGTCAGGTAAGATGTATTAACATCAAAGTCTTTATCCCATTGATGAAAATGAGTCTTAGGCTGGTTGTTACGTAAACATCTCACTCCACAATTAGGCGTTTGACAAATATTTGCCCCCCAGTTGTGACACGACATGCCCAATACATCCTCACGGTTTACTCCAAGAGGGGATGTGGCTGCTTTATTAACAAATGTCCAGTTCATATCAATATCGGTAACAGATAAAGGTAAAGGTACAGCATCCAATATTTGTTCATACCAATGATTTCTCTCTTGCATTTGCTGCTTTTGAAAAACCAATAGCAATAACATAGCTACCCCCAATGCCATAGAGGGAATAATTAAAAGTATATTAGGGTGATTACTTATGAAAATTTGAAAAGATAATAAAATCAACTGTATAGCTGTTAATATTATACCAATTAAAATACTGCGATTTACCATTTAAGCTAACTCCAAACAAAATAAAATCACCGCATGCTCAATTAATAGTGTAGCTAATAAATAGTAATGAGTGACAATTTCATAAATATTTTAAGTGACCGTTAAATTTAGTTTTGTATCTATTTGAAGCCTAAATTTAATTTTACTCATAGAAAATTACCTGAATGCTGAAGATTCAGACAATAAAAAAGATGGCGAGTTTACGTACTAATTCATAGCATAGCAATGCTTTTTTGTGATGTTGAATAAAGGAAAAAAGTGTGGTTTGTGCCTGCCTAAGACAGGCCTTTACTATTGATGCCTTTGTTTAAAAATACCGGACACTAAAGTTAATAAGACTAATATGAACCATACAAACATATTGCCGTGTTGGCTATACAGGCTATCCCCTTGTATTAGCTTTATATTGGCTTTAAGTGTGGTAGCTTCAAACTGTGGCATAGTTTGGCGTGTTTGGCTTATCGGGTCGTATACACCACTTATGCCATTGTTGGTAACACGTACTAGTGGACGCTGTAGTTCTAGGGCGCGCATCCGGGCAATTTGCATATGCTGGTGGGGGCCAATAGAATCACCAAACCAGGCATCGTTACTCACAGTAAATAGTAAATCAGAGTCGCTTTTATAATTACCCCGCACTAAATCGGCAAACACTATTTCGTAGCAAATGGCGGGCAGCAGGCTAAAGCCATTCGCACGTAAGTTATCTTGCACTTTATCACCGCGCGAGAACGATGACATAGGTAAATCAAATAACGGCGCTATGGGGCGGAGTATGTCTTCAAAGGGAACAAACTCTCCAATCGGCAGTAATTGGTGCTTTTGATAGCGGTTACTATCTAAGTAACGATAGTGGCCGTGTTCATCATTTTGCTCTTTGTTACCGACCACAATCAGGGTATTAAAAATGGTTTTAGTGTCGCGTTGGTAATCAACAATACCCGTTACTAGCGCGGTTTTATTAAATGAGGCGGCACTGTCTAAGCCTGCTAAGTATGAATCAGCAAGCGCTTCTATCTCAGGCACTGCGGCTTCAGGCCACACAATTAAATCGGCATCCCAGTGACTGCGCGTCATATCCTGATACTTACTCATGGTGGTCCAAAACTCACTAGGATCAAAGCGCAAGTGTTGTTTTATATTACCTTGTACAAGCAGCACAGACAGGTTTCTATCGGAGTAATTGGTTGTCTTTGTTAAGTGTGCGCCTGCGAAGGCAAGCAAAACCACAGTAGCGGTAACAACAGGCATTTTAAATTGTTTTTGGGTTAAGCTGTACAATGCAAACCCAATGGCAATACATAATAGCGTGAGCCCAAATTCACCAATAAAAGGAGCGAGGGCATTAAGTGGGCTATCAGTTTGTGTATAACCAAAGCTTAACCAAGGAAAACCAGTTAACAGCTTGGCACGCAAATATTCACTAATAGCAAAACAAGGGAGTAGTAGGGCGGCAAAGCTTATAGAGCCGCTCGAAAAGCGAGTGGTTGCCCACAGCGCCAACGCAGGAAATAACGCAAGGTAGCTGCACAGTAATACCATTAACGAAATGGAAGCGAACAGTGGCATACCGCCAAAGGTGGCGATAGAAACATGCACCCAACTTATACCGGCACCAAACCAACCTAGGCCAAATATAAAGCCATATTTAGCGGCGGTTTTAGCGTGTTTTTTTCCTGTGAGGTTTGCAGGGATACAAAAAAATAATGCGGCCAAACTAAAAAATACAATCGGCCAAATACCAAAAGGCTCGTAGCTAAAAGTTAAAACAAGGCCCGCAACTAGTGCGAGCCATGCTTTTTTATCTTTTGCTAGTAGGGTGGGGCTAGTTAGCAGTTTCTTCACTGTCGTTATCATCAGCCTTAGGAATGGTGACTTGCAGTTGCAATATACGACGATTATCAGAGTTAGTTACTTTAAACTGAAATCCTTCTATATCGATGGTTTCGCCACGACTCGGCATATGGCCAAAGGCATGCAATACAGTACCACCAATAGTGTCGGCGTCTTGTGAGCTGTAACCTGATTTAAAATGCTCGTTAAAGTCATCTACAGGGGTTAATGCCTGCACAACGTAAACATGCTTAGCCAGTTGACGAATATCTTGTTGTTCTTCTTCTTCATCGTGCTCATCTTCGATTTCGCCAACAATGATCTCAAGAATATCTTCAATGGTTACTAAACCCGATACACCGCCGTACTCATCAATTACAATCGCCATATGGTAGCGTTGCTGACGAAATTCATTAAGCAGGGTATCAACCCGTTTACTTTCAGGCACTACCATAGCAGGGCGTAAATAATCACGTAGCGATGGTAAATGCTCATCTTTATTTAAAATGAGGGGTAATAAGTCTTTTGCGAGTAAAATCCCTTCTACATGGTCTTTATCTTCACACACCACCGGAAAGCGAGAGTGGGTAGAGTCAACCATCATAGGTATATGCTCTTCAAGCGGGCTATCAATTTCCAAAGTGACCATTTGTGAGCGCGGGATCATAATATCTCGCACTTTAAGCTCAGACACACCAAGCACACCTTCAATCATTTCTTTGGTTTCAGGATCGATTACATCCCGCTCTTGGGCATCGGCAATTACCTCAACCAGCTCTTCTCTATTCTGGGGTTCCCCTTGCAACATGTGGGTTATACGGCCCAGCCAAGTCCTGCCAGAAGAACCCTGGCTAGATTGCGAGTTATCGTCGCTCATTACGTCTAATTGCTCCGTTTATTTAAATATCGTCCCGGTATGGGTCTGCTATGTTTAGTTCAGCAAGTAATTGCTTTTCTATACTTTCCATCTCTAACGCATCTTCACTCTTTATATGGTCAAATCCAAGTAAATGCAAGCATCCATGAATAACCATATGAGCAAAGTGGTCATGAAATGACTTTTCTTGCTCTTGCGCCTCAGCCAAAACAATGGCAGGGCAAATAATTAAGTCACCCACAAGTGGGATATCAATACCCGGTGGCGCTTCAAATTCAAACGATAATACGTTGGTAGGCTTATTTTTACCGCGGTAGTCATTATTGAGCTGTTGCGACTGTGCTTCATCGCTAATAACAATGGTCAGCTCAGACTCATCACGATATTGGCTTAGTACTTTATCGGCCCACATTGCAAACTGCTCAAGGCTGGGTAAGTTGTCAAACTCACACGCTATTTGTAAATCAAGTTCTGTTTTCACGGTATTACTCTTTAGTCGCAGGTTGCTCATGAGCGGCAAGCGCTTCTTTAGCTTGTTGTTTTTCTAATCGCTTAAGGCGCTCACGTTCGTCGTTGCGCTCATAGGCTTCAACAATACGCGCTACCACAGGATGGCGTACTACATCATGCGATTTGAAAAAGTTAAAGCTAATTTCATCAACGCCATCTAACACCTCAATAGCATGACGAAGGCCAGAGCGCGCTCCCCGAGGTAAATCAACTTGGGTTATGTCGCCGGTGATCACCGCTTTAGAATTAAAGCCAATACGGGTTAAGAACATTTTCATTTGCTCTGTGGTGGTATTTTGGCTTTCATCTAAAATAATAAACGCATCATTAAGTGTGCGTCCGCGCATATAAGCCAGTGGAGCAATTTCGATGATATTTTTTTCAATCAGCTTTTCAACACGCTCAAAGCCAAGCATTTCAAATAAGGCATCGTAAAGTGGGCGTAAGTAAGGGTCTATTTTTTGGCTTAAATCACCAGGTAAAAAGCCGAGTTTTTCACCCGCTTCAACCGCAGGGCGAGTGAGCAATATACGACGTATTTCTTGGCGCTCTAGTGCATCAACTGCCGCCGCAACGGCAAGATAGGTTTTACCTGTACCCGCAGGGCCAATACCAAAGGTAATGTCGTGGTGCAAAATATTAGCAACATACAAGCCTTGGTTATCGTTACGCGGTTTAATAACGCCACGACGGGTTTTAATCATCATTTCTTTGCCGTAGGCGCTACTTGAGGTGTCTTGCTCAAGCGCTTTAGACTCAGTGATGGCTAAATGGACGTTGTCAGGCTCAATTTCGCCAATTTCCCCACGGACAGGCTGAGTATCAATATAAAGGTTTTTTAAGATCTCTACCGCGCCGGCGCTACTGTGTAGTTTACCGGTTACTTTAAAAAAGTTATCACGATGAATAATTTCAACACCTAGACGGCGTTCAATTTGTTTGATGTTTTCGTCAAACGGGCCACATAATGAAGAAAGGCGTTTGTTGTCGGCAGGTTCTAAATAAATCTCTAATGTTTTTAACTGATTACTCAAAATTACTTCCTATTACAGTGCGCCAGCGTTAACTGGCACAATGAATTTTTGCAACTAAGGTACGAAAGTAGCAACGCCAATTTCGTTAGCTGTCTCGGCTTTTTGCTCACTCGCTGCTTTGGTTAAAATAGCAGAAGGGGCAATTTCGCGGCGTAAGTTCATTTCTGATTCTGTACGAATTAAATCGCCACGTAAAGAGTTTGGTAGTGCCTCGGTAATACGTACATCAACAAACTGACCGATCACTGTGTGTGGGCCAACAAAGTTAACTACACGGTTGTTTTCAGTTCGGCCACGTAATTCCATTGGGTTCTTCTTAGAAGGACCTTCAACTAAAATACGTTGTTCGGTATCAAACATTTGGCGGCTAATTTGCTGTGCCATTTGTGTAATACGGTTTTGTAATAAGTACAGGCGCTCTTTTTTCTCTTGCTCGGTTACGTCATCTGGTAAATCTGCCGCTGGCGTACCAGGGCGCGCACTGTAAATAAAGCTAAAGCTCATATCAAAACCAATATCGTTGATAAGGTTCATGGTCGCTTCAAAATCGGCCTTGCTTTCACCTGGGAAACCTATAATGAAATCTGACGACATACTTAAGTTAGGGCGAATTTTACGTAGCTTACGAATTGTTGATTTGTACTCAAGAGCAGTATGGCCGCGTTTCATTAAGTTTAAAACACGGTCTGAACCACTTTGGACTGGAAGGTGTAAGTGATCAACCAGCTCAGGCACATCAGCGTACGCATCAATTATGTCAGGCGTAAACTCAACGGGGTGTGAGGTGGTGTAACGAATACGGTCAATCCCGTCAATTGCAGCCACTAAACGAATTAGATCTGAGAAATAGCAAATTTCACCATCGTGTGTATCACCACGGTACGCATTTACGTTTTGACCTAGTAAGTTAACTTCACGTACCCCTTGCTCGGCTAACTGTGCAACTTCTAATAATACATCATCAACAGGGCGGCTTACTTCTTCACCACGGGTGTAAGGCACAACACAGAAAGTACAATATTTAGAACAACCTTCCATAATTGATACAAACGCAGAAGGGCCTTCCGCTTTAGGCTCAGGTAAGCGGTCAAATTTTTCAATCTCAGGGAATGAAATATCAACTACAGATGAACCTTTATCGCCTTGTACTTGTTTAATCATCTCAGGTAAACGGTGCAAAGTTTGTGGGCCAAAAATAACATCGACAAACGGCGCGCGTTGACGAATTGAATCGCCTTCTTGCGATGCTACACAGCCGCCAACACCAATAATCAGGTCTGGTTTGTCATCTTTTAATAACTTCCAACGACCTAATTGGTGGAATACTTTTTCTTGCGCTTTTTCACGAATTGAACAGGTGTTAAGTAATATAACATCAGCATCAGCAGCTTCTTCAGTTAGCTGATAGCCGTTGGTCGCATCTAGAAGATCAGCCATTTTCTGAGAGTCGTATTCGTTCATCTGACAACCCCAGGTTTTAATATGCAGCTTTTTGCTCATTGAAATATAGCCTCGTGTTCAATTCGATAGTGGCACAAACATGTGCTAGAAACAGGTATAAGTGGCGCAATTATTAAATTTTGCTCGACTTAAAGGACGCGTATTTTAGCTGGATACACGCTCAAAACCAAGTATAGATTTCATGTTTGTGATCTGAAATCAATATAGTATGGGTTTAATAAGAGAATTAAGCGAAGCGCTCACACAGAGCAAACTAATTACGATACAATCAAAGCAGAGTTAAGTCAGAAGTAAAATGATGAAAAACATGGCTAAAAATAATGTAATTGTAGTAGGCGGCGGCATGGTTGGCGCCGCTATGGCTATTAAATTAGCGCAACAAGGTAAAGCCGTACGTGTTATTGAAAAATACCCAATAGATGCATCACTAGTGCTTAGCAGTGATGCAGTTGATATACGAGTATCAGCTATTAACCGCTTTTCGGAAAAACTGCTTGATCAGCTTGGTGCTATGCCATTGCTGCGCGAAAATAGACTCGCTCCCTATGAGCAATTAGAAGCCTTTGAGCGTGGTAACGATCATTTATTATTTGATTGCCATGCCATCAATACCACCCATTTAGGTCATTTAATTGAAAATAAGCTAATTCAAGCCAGTTTATGGCAGCAATTTGAGCAACATAATATTGAAATGATTAATCCTTCATCGGCTTTAACAGCAATAGAGCAGAACCCTGATAGCATTACCTTGCACTATAACGAGCAAAACTATACGGCCGATTTAGTCATTGCAGCAGATGGTGGACAATCACAATTACGCAGTAAAGCCAATATTGGCATAACAGGCTGGCAATATCAGCAGCATTGTATGGGCGTGCTAATAAAGCTCGATGCACCACAACAAGTAAAAACATGGCAGCAGTTTACACCTTCGGGGCCTGTTGCGTTTTTACCTATGCAAGCACCTTACGCAAATTTAATTTGGTATGACGATGCAAATACCCTCAAAGCATTTAAAGATCTATCGCCTAGTGCGTTAAAGGCCCGGATTGTTGAAAAGTTTCCAAAGCTTGCTGGTGATTTTGAAGTACAAAGCCATGCTATATTTCCTTTAGCAAGGCAGCATGCCAATAATTATTCACAAGGCAGACTTGTTTTAGTAGGCGATGCGGCGCACACCATTAACCCCTTGGCAGGACAGGGCGTTAATTTAGGTTTTCAAGATGTGGCTGCATTAGCTGAAGTGTTGCGTACAGCAGATGATGTAGGTTGCCCGCTAATGCTTCAAGAGTACGAGCGTAGTCGTCGTAACGCCAATTTATTAATGATGAGTATGATGGATGCTTGCTACTTTGGTTTCTCAAACCAAATAGCCCCGTTAAAATGGGCGCGTAGCACGTTTTTAAAGTTAGCCAATAATGCAGGGCCGGTAAAAAATTGGGTATTAAAATACGCAATAAGCGGTGAGCTTAGTTAATAATAGTTAATAATAGTTAATAATACCAATCCGCAATAATACTTAATCATTTTGAGGGGCTAAACGTGTCGCTACCTGTGTTAAAAAATACTCATTTAGAACAACTAAATAGCGAATTTTTTGCCTAGCTATCAACACGTTTTTCCACCCTCAAAATAGCTCACTTAATTAAGCGAATTGGTATAAAAGGCTCAAATTTGGGTCTTTTTTTATGCCGGTAAAAAAATTATGTTGATTTATAAAGCTAGAGGAAAAGATATAAATTAATGGATTTAGCAAGTCGTAGAACAGAGTAATCAAGGAAGTGTGCAAATTGGCTGGGATACCAGGATTTGAACCTGGGAATGCCAGGATCAAAACCTGGTGCCTTACCGCTTGGCGATATCCCAACTCTAAATTTGGATGAGTTTTAGTTCTAGTTAAGAACATGGTGCGGAAGGAGAGACTTGAACTCTCACATCCTAAGATACTGGAACCTAAATCCAGCGCGTCTACCAATTCCGCCACTCCCGCATACAGGCTTATATTTATACTCTTAACAGAGTTCTTTCTTAATTCAACGTTCTTTGGTAGAAGAAGTTGGCTGGGATACCAGGATTTGAACCTGGGAATGCCAGGATCAAAACCTGGTGCCTTACCGCTTGGCGATATCCCAACTAAGAAATTGCTGATAATTTTAATTCTTATCAAAGAATATGGTGCGGAAGGAGAGACTTGAACTCTCACATCCTAAGATACTGGAACCTAAATCCAGCGCGTCTACCAATTCCGCCACTCCCGCATCGAGTATACAGGTATTCATGTTTTGGAACCTAAATCCAGCGTCTAATTCAAGACAACTGCCAATTCCTCCACTCCCGCATTATCACTTTGAATTAATCAAAGAAATGGTAGTTATTTTAAACTCTTCATTGAGTTGCAATTTAACTCTTGCAGAGCCACTTCTAAAAGAAATGGTGGCTAAGACGGGATTTGAACCTGTGACCCCATCATTATGAGTGATGTGCTCTAACCAGCTGAGCTACTTAGCCATTGTTGGCTGGGATACCAGGATTTGAACCTGGGAATGCCAGGATCAAAACCTGGTGCCTTACCGCTTGGCGATATCCCAACAATAAACAATTGATAGTTTTAATTCTTATCAAGAACATGGTGCGGAAGGAGAGACTTGAACTCTCACATCCTAAGATACTGGAACCTAAATCCAGCGCGTCTACCAATTCCGCCACTCCCGCATTATTGCTTTGAATTAATCAAAGAAATGGTAGTTATTTTAAACTCTTCATTGAGCAACAAAAAATAAATGGTGGCTAAGACGGGATTTGAACCTGTGACCCCATCATTATGAGTGATGTGCTCTAACCAGCTGAGCTACTTAGCCATCTTTTTTGTTAGCACTTCATCGCTGAGTGCGGGGCGTATTATGCTGATATGCCCCAAATTCGTCAACACCTTTTTTGCAAAAAAACACTTAAGTTGGTTTGTTTGCAGGAAAAATAGGCTAACCGGCTACTTTTTAATTAAAACGTTGCTTTTTTAACACTCTTTATGAGCTGAGTATTATAATTTTAGCTTTGCTTTACGTTTTGAAGCTTATTACTAGGGTAGACTAATATTCGGCTGAAAATAAAAAAGGCCCGTAAAAACGAGCCTTTTAAAACAATTAGCCACTCAAGGTGGCGCAGTGATTAATTATACGTTGAACAAGAAGTTCATTACATCGCCATCTTTAACAATGTATTCTTTACCTTCTTGACGCATTTTACCTGCTTCTTTTGCACCGCTTTCGCCTTTACATGCAATAAAGTCATCAAAAGCAATTGTTTGTGCACGGATAAAGCCACGTTCAAAGTCGGTATGGATTTTACCTGCAGCTTGTGGCGCTGTTGCACCCACAGGGATAGTCCATGCACGAACTTCTT
Organism: Pseudoalteromonas sp. BSi20311; assembly: GCF_000239875.1. Taxonomy (NCBI): domain Bacteria; kingdom Pseudomonadati; phylum Pseudomonadota; class Gammaproteobacteria; order Alteromonadales; family Pseudoalteromonadaceae; genus Pseudoalteromonas; species Pseudoalteromonas sp. BSi20311. The sequence goes on from NZ_BADU01000162.1 coordinate 12,059, forward strand.
TTACACCCGCAGTAAAGTAGGTTTGTAAGTGCAGTAATTCATAACCGCCACGAATAACAAGGTTAAGCCCAGGCTCTTCAAGACCAAGGTCAGCCATAAACTCTAACTTGTCTTCATCTTCAAGCTCAGAAAGCTCAGACTCGATAGCGGCACACACAGGTACTACAACCGCATCTTCAGCGGCAGCTATTTCACGCACACGATCAAGTAGTGGGTTATTTTCAAATCCATCTTCAGCAACGTTAGCAATATACATAGTTGGTTTGATGGTTAAGAAGTTAATAGGCGCAATTGCTGCTTTTTCTTCTTTTGTTAGTGCTAAAGAACGTAAAGTTAAGCCTTCATCAAGATGCACTTTTACTTTTTCAAGTACTGCATTTTGCTCTTTTGCGTCTTTATCACCGCCTTTTGCTTTTTTTGCATTACGGAAAATTGCTTTATCAGCACTGTCCATATCAGCAAGCACAAGCTCAGTGTTGATCACGTCAATGTCATCCGCAGGGTCAATAGTACCCGCTACGTGAATAACATTTTCATCTTCAAAACAGCGAACTACATGGCCAATCGCATCTGTTTCACGAATATTTGCTAAAAACTGATTGCCTAGGCCTTCACCTTTCGATGCACCTTTAACTAAACCCGCAATATCCACAAACTCCATACTTGTCGTAAGAATACGTTGTGGGTTAACAATTTTAGCAAGTTCGTCTAGGCGAGGATCTGGCACCGGTACCACACCTGTATTAGGTTCAATGGTACAAAAAGGAAAGTTAGCGGCTTCAATACCCGCTTTAGTCAATGCATTGAAAAGTGTTGATTTACCAACATTAGGCAAGCCAACGATGCCACATTTAAAACCCATAGTAAGATACCTTGTTTAGATTCGTTTAAAACGTGTGTACGTATACCCTAAAAAGTTAGGGCTTAAACGAATGTAGTCTGTTTTGTGCTTTTAACACACCGTCTTTAGCAAGTATTTCCATACAACGAACTGCTTCATCAACTGCGGCATCCATTTTTTCTTGATCTTCCTTGGCTGCTTTTCCAAGCACCCAACCGGTGACCATTTCACGATGTCCAGGATGACCAACACCTATGCGTAAGCGCATAAAGTCTTTTTGATTTGCCATTTTTGCAATAATGTCTTTTAAGCCATTATGACCGCCATGTCCGCCGCCTTTTTTTAATTTAGCAACGCCCGGGTCTAAATCCAATTCATCATGGGCAACAAGTATGTCTTCCACTGGGATTTTAAAAAAATTGGCTAAACTACTCACCGCTTTGCCACTTAAGTTCATGTAAGTGGTGGGGATCAGTAATTTGAATTCTTTGCCTTGAATAATCACTTTGCCAGTAAGGCCGTGATATTTAGGGTCGTGTTTTAGCGTGCAGTTGTAGCGTGCAGCGAGTTCTTGAATGAACCAAGCACCTGCGTTGTGGCGTGTATTTGCGTATTCGGGGCCTGGATTAGCCAGGCCCACAAGCATTTGAATAGAATTCAAGGTGCGAGACCTTAAATATTATTCTGCAGCGTCTGAAGCGTCGTCTTCAGTTGGAGCTGCTTTGTTAGCTTTGATAGTAACGATAGACTGATCGTGGCCTTCGCCTTTACCAAGCTCAACAGATTGAACACCTTTAGGGAACGCAAGATCTGTAAGGTGGATTGAATCACCAGCAACAAGATCAGAAACGTTAACTTCGATGAATTCTGGAAGTGACTTAGGAAGACAAGAAATTTCAACTTCAGTTAACTGGTGAACAACAGTTGCACCTAACTTAGTTACTTTATCTTCACCGATGAAGTGTAAAGGAACCTTAGTTACTAGTTTGTGAGTTGCGTCTACACGTTGGAAATCAAGGTGAGTAAGCTTAGGCTTGAAAGGGTGACGTTGGATATCTTTTAAGATAGCTTCAACTTTCTCGCCACCTACATTCAATGTAAGAATGTGAGTGTAAAAGCCTTCGTCTTCTTGTGCTTTGATCATATCTTTATGTTCAAAAGTAAGCGATAAAGCTTCTTTATCAGCTCCATAAAGGATTGCCGGCACTTTGTCTTCGCGACGTAGGCGGCGGCTCGCACCAGTACCAGTTTCTACGCGAAGTTCAGCGTCATAAGTATAAGTTGTGTTAGACATAATGTCTCCAATAATTAAAAGTGTTAGGGCCTTTGCGACCAAGGTCCCTAGCCAAAAGGCGCGCTATCATACCACCGCGGGTTTATAAAATAAACATCGCTTACAAAAAAAGCGCCAAAAGGCGCTTTTATACTCATTAATGTTTAACTTTAGTGTTCAAACATTGCCGAGATAGATTCTTCGTTGCTAATGCGACGAATAGTCTCTGCTAACATATCTGCAAGCGTTAATACTTTAACAATATCAAGTGCTTTTAGTTCGTCAGACAGTGGAATTGAGTCAGTTACAATTACCTCATCAATCACAGAGTTACGTAAGTTTTCTGCAGCTGTACCAGAAAGAATTGGGTGAGTAGCGTAAGCAAATACACGTTTAGCGCCATGTTCTTTAAGGGCTTCAGCCGCTTTACACAATGTACCACCGGTATCAATCATGTCATCAACAATAATACAATCGCGGCCTTCAACGTCACCAATAATATGCATTACTTGAGAAACGTTAGCTTGAGGGCGACGTTTATCAATAATAGCTAAGTCGGTATCGTTTAATAGTTTTGCAATTGCACGGGCACGTACAACACCACCAATATCAGGTGATACAACTACCACGTCATCAAAGTCGCGGTTTTTCATATCTTCTAATAATACTGGGCTACCAAATACGTTATCCACTGGTACATCGAAGAAGCCTTGGATTTGCTCAGCGTGTAAATCAACCGTAAGAACGCGGTCAACACCTACACTTGATAAGAAATCCGCAACCACTTTAGCTGTAATTGGAACACGCGCAGAACGAACACGACGATCTTGACGAGCATAACCAAAGTAAGGAATAACAGCAGTGATACGACCGGCAGATGCACGGCGTAGCGCATCAACCATAACGATAAGTTCCATCAGGTTATCGTTAGTAGGAGCACAGGTTGATTGTAAGATAAAAACATCCGAGCCACGAACATTTTCATTAATTTGAACACTGATCTCACCGTCACTAAAACGGCCAACAACAGCATCGCCTAATTCAATATATAAACGTTTTGCAACTTTTTGAGCTAGGTCAGGTGTTGCGTTACCAGCGAAGAGCTTCATGTCAGGCACGGTAGGGTTCCTCAGGCACTGAATTTTTGGACTAACTTACATTGAATGAACAAAGTAGGTTAACTTGTGATTACTTGTACGTTACTTCATTTATCAATGATGGCGGCTAACTCCGTGTGAGCAGGAGAAGTATTAACGCTTGAAGCGATAAACCCCTGCCAAGTATGGGGGAGGTTAGCAAGTACATCTTGTGCTTGAACTTGGCTAGCAAATTCAACAAAACAACATGAACCTGTTCCGGTCATCTTTGATGGGGCGTATTTTAGCAACCACTGCAGGGTTTTTTCAACCTCGGGACACAGCTTTTTCACTAAAGGCTCACAATCGTTAGTTAAAATCTGCTGTTGCCAGTCACCTGAAAGCTTAGGTGTGTCGCGTTTTAAATCCGGGTGAGTAAATATTTTTGCAGTGCTGACATGCTGGTTTGGAAAAACAACGCAGTACCATTTTTGTGGCAGTTTAACATACTCTAATTGCTCGCCAATGCCATGCGCTATGGCACTTTTACCTTTAATGAACACAGGTACGTCTGCACCGAGTTTTAACCCTAAATCTGCAAGTTCATCTAATGTAAGGGCAGTATTCCACAGCGTATTAAGGGCTAAAAGTGTTGTTGCTGCATCGGATGAACCGCCACCAACGCCTCCGCCCATAGGCAAACGTTTGGTTAAATTTATTTTTGCACCTACATTCACTTTACACTGAGTTTGTAGTAACAACGCTGCTTTATAAATCAAGTTGTCCGTTAACGCAATGTCATGAGTGTCGCCGCTAATACTAATATTTTTATCATTACTAAGCGTAAAATGGAGCTCATCGCCATAGTTCAAAAATGTAAACAGGGTTTCTAATTCATGATAGCCATCATCGCGGCGACCATTAATATGTAAAAATAAATTTAGCTTAGCTGGGGCAATCAGCGAAAATTCACAGAGAGTATTCATAATTAGTTAAACTGCCAATCGTAGAGTTTGATTTTAATTTTAATCTTTTGATGGGTTAAGGTTAAGGCGTTTGGCAACCAAAAACCGTGTTTTTGCACATAACTGGTGTAGTTTATTTGCCATTTTTTGCCATCGCCATCAAACCATAACACGCTTCTAGCACGGCCTAACTGGTCAACGTCTAAGGTTTGATCGTCAATAGTGGCTTTTAACCACTGACCGGCGTTATTTACCGGTAAAGTAAACCCCGTTAAGCGTTGTAAAAGTTTACTCGCATTAGTATCAAAAAACTGTTGATCATCAAATATTAATTCAGCCCCCACTGCGGTTTGTTTGAGCGATAAAATTCGGGTGCCAATAAATGTGGTTAACACTAAATGATTACTATTTTGTGTTTGTTGCCAATTTAAGTTAGCAGATTGGCGCTCATCAGGGCTAATAAACGCTAATTTACCTTCCACCTGCCAAGTTTTTTGTTCGCTAAGGCGTAACTTCCAGTCTTCGTAAGCTTTTGTATTGTAGTTGTTTTTATTAGCGCAGCCCGTTAAAAAAATAAATAACAGGGTTAAAATAAAATATTGTCGAGTCAAATGTTGTTCCTTACTTTCCATATTCCTGAGATTTTTGATAAAATTGCCGCCTATGTAGTAGGGCTCAGCAATATTTGGCAGATATGACCATAATAGCACTTGGTATTAATCACAAAACCGCATCCGTAGATTTACGAGAAAAAGTGGCCTTTTCGCCTGAGCAAATTTCAGAGGCGCTACAACAATTAAGTGGCCATGCCGACTTTAATGAGGCGGTTATTGTCTCTACCTGTAATCGCACTGAGGTGTATTGTAGCCTTGCGCAGCAAAATTCCCAAACATTGTTGCAATGGTTAGCCAGTTTCCATGGTTTAGATGAACATGAACTGAGTAAAAACATTTATTGTTATGAAGACGGCGCAGCAATAAATCATTTAATGCGTGTAGCTTGTGGGCTTGACTCATTAGTATTAGGCGAGCCACAGATTTTAGGGCAAATAAAGCAAGCGTATAATAGTGCAAAAACCCACGATGCGGTGGGCGTTACTTTTGATCGTTTGTTTCAAAAAACCTTTTCAGTGGCAAAAGAAGTACGCACCGAAACCAATATTGGCGCGAGTGCGGTATCGGTCGCATTTGCTGCGGTTAATCTTGCAAAGCACATTTACGGCAAGTTAGACAAAACCAAGGTGCTATTAATTGGTGCCGGTGAAACCATTGAGCTGGTAGCAAAACATCTATACCAAAATGAACCGCAAAAAATAACCGTAGCTAATAGAACAATTGAACGCGCTCGCGGCTTAGCTGATGAAGTATCAGCAGATGTTATTGCTTTGGCACAATTACCTGAACGATTACACCAAGCCGATATTGTTATTAGCTCCACTGCCAGTACTTTGCCTATTATTGGTAAAGGGGTAGTAGAACAAGCACTAAAACAACGCCGTTATAAGCCAATGTTATTTATAGATATTGCTGTGCCGCGCGACATTGAGAGTCAAGTAGGTGAGCTTGACGACGCTTACTTATATTCGGTTGATGACTTACAAACGATTGTTAGCGAAAACATGGCAGCGCGTGAGCAAGCGGCAGAGCAAGCACAAATTATTATTAGTGAGCGCACCAAAGAGTTTTTTATGTGGCTGCGTTCACTAGATTCAGTGGATTTAATTCGCCACTACCGTAATGATGTACAAACAACAAAAGCAGAGCTTGTAGATAGGGCGATTAGCCAGCTAAATACAGGTAAAAATGCAGAAAAAGTAATATTAGAGCTAGCCAATAAATTAACCAATCGCTTAATGCACGCGCCTACCCGTGCCATCCAAGATGCAGCGAAAAAAGGTGAAGTGGCTCAGTTAAATCAATTGAAAAAAATGTTAGGTATAGATCAGGAATAACAGTTAAATGAAAGAGTCCGTTTATCGTAAATTAGAAACCTTAGTTGAGCGCTATGAAGAAGTACAAGCGCTGCTAAGTGACCCATCGGTCATTAGTGATCAAAACCGCTTTCGTACTCTTTCAAAAGAATACTCTGAGCTTGAAGAAGTGGTAAAAACATTTTTAGCGTACCAGCAAGCGCAAGAAGATTTGAGCAGTGCTGAAGAAATGCTTAAAGATTCAGACCCTGAAATGCGTGAAATGGCACAAGAAGAATATAAAGAAGCAAAAGCACAGATTTCGACTTTAGAAGACGATATTCAAGTTCTGATGCTGCCTAAAGATCCGAAAGACAATAACAACGTGTTTTTAGAGGTTCGCGCTGGAACGGGTGGCGATGAAGCGGCTATTTTTGCTGGTGACTTATTCAGAATGTACAGCCGTTACGCAGAAACAAAAAAATGGAAAGTAGAAGTTGTCACCACCAACGAAGGTGAACACGGTGGTTATAAAGAAGTAATTGCTAACATCAGCGGTGAAGGTGTTTACGGGCAATTAAAGTTTGAATCAGGCGTGCATCGTGTACAACGTGTCCCTGAAACTGAGTCTCAGGGCCGTGTACATACCTCAGCATGTACTGTAGCTGTTATGGCTGAAGTACCAGAAGCAGAAGCCATCGAAATCAATACTGCTGATATTAAAGTTGATACCTTTAGAGCATCGGGCGCGGGTGGTCAGCACGTTAATAAAACCGACTCTGCCATTCGCATTACCCATTTACCTACGGGTGTAGTGGTTGAGTGTCAAGATGAGCGCTCTCAGCATAAAAACCGTGCTAAAGCGATGTCGGTATTGGCTGCACGCCTTCAGCAAGCTGAAGATGAAAAGCGTCATGCTGCTGAAGCATCAGAGCGTCGTAACTTAGTGGGCAGCGGTGATCGTTCTGAGCGTATTCGTACCTACAATTATCCACAAGGTCGTATTACCGATCACCGTATTAACCTAACACTATATCGTCTTAATGAAGTGGTAGCGGGTGACTTAGGTGCCGTTGTTGAGCCACTAATGCAAGAGCATCAAGCCGACTTACTTGCAGCAATGGGCGACGATTAATCGTGAACCCCACTGTTGAAAACGCTATTGCTACAGGTGCTAATTTATTAGCATCAAGTAGTGATAGCGCAAAGTTAGATGCACAAGTATTACTGCTCAATATTTTACAAAAACCACGAAGTTATTTATTTACTTGGCCTGAAAAACAGCTCACAGATGAGCAGTATCAGGCATTTCAACATGCTTGTGAACGTCGCTTACAAGGCGAACCCGTTTCGCACATTACCGGGTGCCGTGAATTTTGGAGTTTGCAACTTGAAGTGAACCCAACAACACTCATCCCTCGACCTGATACAGAAACCTTAGTTGAGCTTGCGCTTGAATGCGAAGTGCCTAAAAACGCGAAAGTACTTGATTTAGGTACGGGTACCGGGGCAATAGCACTGGCGCTAGGGAGTGAAATGCCTACTTGGGATATTACGGCTGTTGATCGTATTGATGACGCGGTGGCGTTGGCCAAGCGCAACCAACAACGTTTAGCGATAAATAATGTCACTGTTGAGCAAAGTAACTGGTTCAGTGCGTTAAAAAACAAAAAATTTGATCTAATTGTAACCAATCCACCCTATATAGAACATGACGATGTACACTTATATCAAGGCGACGTACGCTTTGAACCTTTGTCTGCATTAGTTGCAGATGATGCAGGAATGGCTGATATTAAACAAATAATTACACAATCACGTGACTATTTACACGCAAGTGGCTATCTTTTAATTGAACACGGATTTGAGCAAAGTGCAGCTGTTCGTCATATTTTCAATCAAATGGCGTTTATAAATGTAAGCACAGTGAAAGATCTTGGTAATAACGACCGCGTAACGTTCGGACAATGGCCCTAAATAATTTAAAATAGCTCCGTTGTTTGTTTGCATATGGTTTAAGGAATTCTATGTGATGGAAGATTTTTTATTTTCAAATGAACAACCACCTGAAGTAGCAAGTGAAGAGCAAGGGACATGGAAAGTTTTAATAGTTGATGATGAGCCAGAGGTTCATGCTGTAACCCGCTTAGCGTTAAGTGACTTTAAATTCCAAGATAAACGTTTGGAATTTATTAGCGCTTACTCAGGTGCAGAGGCAAAAAAGTTAATTGATGATCATCCTGATGCAGCCATCATCCTACTTGATGTTGTAATGGAAACAGATGACGCCGGTTTGCAAGTCGCGAAGTACATACGCGATACCGTTAAAAATAATTACATTCGTATCATTTTACGTACTGGGCAACCGGGGCAAGCGCCTGAACGCCAAGTTATTGTGAATTACGACATAAATGACTACAAATCAAAAACAGAACTCACCGCACAAAAACTATTCACCGTGATGATGGCTAGTCTTCGCTCGTATCGAGATATTATTTCTATTGAGCAGTCACGTGAGGGGCTAGAAAAAATAATTACCGCCTCTCGCAATATTTTTGCCACTCATTCAATGGATAACTTTATTGAGGGGGTGATGCAGCAGCTAACGTCCTTACTTAACGTGGCCGACGAAGCTATGTACGCCACCACCTTAGTTGCGCAAAATCCGTCAGAGGAATTAAATAAAAAACTGATTGTTTGCTCTGGCACTGGTGATTTTGCGAAGCGCGAAGGGGAAGAGCTCGAAACAGTACTGGCAGAAGATCAATTGCAAGCGTGCCAAGAAGCCCTAGCCAACAAAGCAATTGTTTACAGAGATGACTATTTGTTTGCCTACTGCAGTAGTAAGTTTAATCATAATTCGATGTTATTTGTATCCGGTGTGCCATCTAAACTGACGGATACGCAACGAAATTTAATTGAAATTTTTTCTCAAAATGTGCAGTTGGCATTTGAAAATGTACAATTACATACTGAAGTTGAAGCCACCCAACAAGAACTTGTTTATCGTTTAAGTGAAGCGGTTGAACAGCGCTCATGTGAAACGGGTAATCACGTAAAGCGGGTTGCTTATATTTGTTATGAGTTGGCATTAGGGTATGGATTATCTGAAGAGCAAGCGAATTTAATTCGTTTTGCATCGCCTTTACATGATGTGGGAAAAATAGGTATTCCAGATGCTATTTTAAATAAGCCTGGTAAGTTAAATAGCGATGAATGGGAAATTATGAAAACCCACGCAGGCAAAGGCTACGCCATTTTAAAAGATTCACCGCGTAAAATAGTCAGTGCAGGGGCGTTAATTGCACAGCAACATCACGAAAAGTGGGATGGTTCTGGTTACCCTTGCGGCTTAAAAGGCGAGCGTATCGATATTTTTGCTCGCATAGTGGCATTGGCAGATGTTTATGATGCACTGCGCCATAAACGTTGTTATAAAGGTGCGTGGACGCTTGAAGAAGCGGTTGCGGAGATCAATGCAAATAAAGGCACGCATTTTGATCCTAAACTTGTTGATGTATTCAATGATAAACTTGAAGAACTTGAGGCGGTACTTTTACGCTTTCCTGATAAAACACATAACTAAACAGAAGTAACAATACACATGGATTATTTAGCATTAAAACATACGCACATGGTAATTGCGCTAGTGAGTATTATTTTATTTTACGTACGTTCTTTTTCTCGCATGGGCAGTGGTAGCCTTGCTAAAAATAAAGTGGTTTTTATTGGTAGCCACAGTATAGACACTTTACTAATCATCTCGGCTATTACTTTAATGGCCATGGCTAAAATAAATCCATTAGAGCAACTTTGGTTATTAGAAAAAATTGTGCTGGTGGTTGTTTATATCGCTGTTGGGATTATTAGTGCTAAGCAAACCACGACATTACCTAAGGTCATCTTTTTAGTGTTTAACACTGCGGTTATCTTAGCTATCGGCTTTTTAGCAACTGCTAAAGCCCCGCTATTGTTATAATTAACAATATTTGTTTAAGCTTTGCACCCAAGGTGCAAAGCTTACCTCTTTAATTCATTTCTGATTATTGGTATCTAGCCTTAAAATTAGGTAAACTACGTGTTCGTTTTCTAGAATGTTGTAGTATGAATGACCACCCTCGGGTTTGATGAACACGATGAATCTTATATAGAAGATGCCTACGATGATTTTTTGCCACCGGCTATATATCGTTGTATTAAAGCAGAAGCTAAATGGGACCCTCAAATAGACTTAACACCAAGTCTTAAAATACTGACTGCGTTTGAGCAACAAATAGAGGCTATTTGTTCGCAAACACGCGATCCGCATGATCGTTTAGAACAATTACTTGATTGTTTTTACAGTCAGTGGTTATTTAGTGCGTCAAGCTTGAAAGTACCTGAGTACAAGCTAAATAGCATTAGTTACACCTTGTCTATGCGCAGTGGTACCCCCACCACCTTAGCTATTTTGTTATGCCATTTTTTACAGCACGCAAAACTTGATGCCAGTGTAAGTATAACTCAAGGCGAAGTGGGCATTCACGTCGCAATGAGCGATGATGAAGGGTATATTGTTGAGCCTAGCAGTGGTCAACAAAGCTGGTACATCATTCCTGAAAACAGCAACGAAGATAATGCACAAGAGCAAGAGCCTCTCGAACTTATTTTTGAAGACGAAGTATATAAATTATTTTTAGCGCAACAAAAATGGTCTTTCATCAGTGAGAACAAATTTGGTCATGCGTTAACTTGCGTTGATTTGTTAATGGAAATGCTAGGGGATGATCCCTATGAGCGACGCGACAGAGGCTATTTACTAAATCAGCTTGGCTGCCCTAAAATGGCACGAGATGATTTACAATTTTTTGTTGATGAGTGTCCCGACGACCCTGCGATAGAAGTCATCCAACACCAAATCGAAGAACTTGAAGATAATCATAAAACCCACCATTAAAAATAAAAATAGGAAACGTTATGGCTGATCCCCAAACTGCGTTGATTACCAATGATGCTGTAGTGCTTGGTTTACTGGCGATTATTTTAGGCTTTATTTTTAAAACCTCGTCTAGTCAGCGTCCAGGGCTTGTAGCATTTTACAAATATGTGCCTGCACTATTGCTATGCTATTTTTTACCATCGTTATTAAATACCTTTGGTATTGTTGATGGCTCGCAGTCGAGTGTTTATTACGTTGCTTCGCGGTATTTATTACCTGCGTGTTTAATCTTATTAACCATTAGCATTGATTTAAGAGCGATTATTAATCTGGGCCCTAAAGCATTAATCATGTTCTTAACAGGAACCGCAGGCATTGTGATTGGTGGCCCATTAGCTATTTTAATCATGAGTGCCGTATACCCTGAAGCAGTGGGGGGTCATGGCCCTGATGCTGTTTGGCGCGGGATGACAACTATTGCGGGCAGCTGGATTGGCGGTGGCGCAAACCAAGCATCTATGAAAGAGATGTTCGAAGTTGGCGGTGATATTTTTTCTGCGATGGTCACTGTTGATGTGATTGTGGCTAATTTATGGATGGCAGTATTATTATTAATGGCGGCTAACCATAAAGCGATTGATGCCAAAGCGGGAGCCGATACCACTGCGATTGAAGATTTGAAGCAACGTGTTGAAAAGTACCATGCAGAGCATGCCCGTATGCCAACGCTGAATGATTACATGATGATTATTGCTATTGCCTTTGGTATTACAGGTCTAGCACATTTTTGTGCTGATATTTTAGGGCCCTTCTTTGCCAACAATTATGCATGGGCAAAAGAATACAGCCTAAATAGTAAGTTCTTCTGGCTTATTGTTATATCTACCACTATCGGTATTAGTCTATCGTTCACTAAAGTGCGTCATATCGAAGCCTTTGGCTCGTCTAAAGTGGCATCTGCCTTTTTATATATTTTAGTGGCATCGATTGGCCTGCATATGAATGTGATGGCGATTTTTGATTCACCAATGTATTTTGTGATTGGTGCGATTTGGATGCTAACTCACGCTGGCTTAATGCTGATTGTTGCTAAACTAATTAAAGCGCCGTTATTTTATATGGCTGTTGGCTCTCAGGCCAATGTAGGGGGCGCTGCTTCAGCACCTGTTGTTGCCGCTGCGTTTCACCCATCACTGGCACCGGTAGGTGTATTATTAGCAGTACTTGGCTATGGTGTAGGTACATATATGGCGTATATTTGTGGATTAATGATGCAAGCAGTTGCACCATAAGGAATTAAAATGAACAACCAAGTTATAAATATTAATCAAATAGAACTGGCAAATAATAAACCCTTTGTTTTATTTGGTGGCATGAACGTGCTGGAATCTCGTGATTTAGCGATGCGCATAGCTGAGCATTATGTTGAAGTAACCACTAAGCTCAATATTCCTTATGTATTTAAGGCGTCATTTGATAAAGCAAATCGCTCGTCCATTAATTCTTACCGCGGTCCGGGCATGGAAGAAGGTTTAAAAATATTTGAAGAGATTAAAAACACCTTTAATATTCCTTTGATCACTGACGTGCATGAACCTCACCAAGCAGCACCAGTTGCAGAAGTTGTTGATGTTATTCAGTTACCTGCGTTTTTGGCACGTCAAACAGACTTAGTTGTCGCAATGGCTAAAACCGGCGCCATTATTAATGTTAAAAAGCCTCAGTTTTTAGCCCCGCATGAAATGCGTCATATCATTACTAAATTTAATGAAGCCGGCAACAATAATGTGGCCTTGTGTGAACGTGGCTCGAGCTTTGGTTATAACAACTTAGTGGTTGATATGCTGGGCATGGATGACATGAAAACCATGGCGCCCGTTATATTTGACGCCACTCATGCGCTACAACGTCCTGGCGGTCGAGCTGATTCAGCCGATGGTCGTCGTGCTCAAGCAGCAGAACTGGCTCGTAGTGGCATGGCACTGGGTATTGCAGGCTTATTTATTGAGGCACACCCAAATCCAAATGAAGCAAAATGTGATGGGCCTTGTGCATTAGCACTGAGTAAATTAGAAGGGTACTTATCGCAAATGAAAGCGGTTGATGATTTAATCAAAAGCTTTGCTCCGCTTGATACCAGTGCTAGCGATTTATAAGGCTTATTAACTCATTAAAAAGCGACTTAGGTCGCTTTTTTTGTGGCTTGAATATACTCTTTCCCAGCATAGGTATATAATTCACCGCATAAGAAAAACTAATTCTAAGCTTGGTTGCCATGTCAAGACGAGTTCCTCCATTAAACGCGCTAAAAGCTTTTGAAGCTGCAGCCCGTCATTTAAGCTTTACTAAAGCCGCAGAAGAGTTGTATGTGACGCAGGCTGCGGTAAGTCATCAAATTAAAACCCTCGAAGAGCACTTAGGGTTAAAATTGTTTTTACGTAAAAATCGCTCGTTACTTTTGACCGAAGAAGGTCAAGGCTACTTTTTAGATATTAAAGAGATTTTTACGCAGTTAATTGACGCAACCGAAAAGCTATTAGCCCGAGGTGCTAAAGGCTCGCTAACAGTGAGTTTAACTCCGAGTTTTGCTATTCAATGGCTTATTCCTCGATTGAGCTTATTTAATGAATTACACCCAGAAATTGATGTGCGAATTAAAGCCCAAGATCAAGACGAAAACTCGTTAACTGACGATGTTGATATTTCAATTTACTATGGTCGTGGTCATTGGAGTGGCGTACAAGCTTATAAATTGCACACTGAATACTTAGTGCCGCTGTGTAGCCCATTACTGTTAAGTGGACCCAGAGCGCTTAATCAACCAAGTGATTTAGCAAACCATACCTTGTTGCATGACACCACGCGTAAAAACTGGAAAACCTGGATGAAAACCGCGGGTGTACGCAATGTACAAGTTAACCAAGGGCCTATTTTTAGTCACTCCTCAATGGTGCTGCAAGCTGCGGTTCATGGTCAAGGGGTTGCAATTGGTAATAGTGTTTTAGCAAAACCAGATATTGATGCAGGGCGATTAGTGATCCCGTTTAACCACAGTTTAGAAAGTAAAAACGCCTATTATTTAGTGATCCGTGAGTCGCAAAATGAATTAGGTAAAATTGTGTCATTTAAAGATTGGATGTTAAGCCTCGTTGAGCAGGAGCAAGAATATTAATGAGCATTGAATGGGTTAAAAGCAGTCAGCAACCTGCAATCGCACAGTTTATATTTGCGCATGGTGCAGGGGCTGGCAGTGACTCTGACTTTATGCAAATCATGGCAAAACAGCTAAGTGAGTGTGGTATTGACGTTGGGCTGTTTGATTTTGAATACATGCACATTGCTAAACAAACCAATAAACGTCGCCCACCAGAGCGAGCACCCAAACTACTCAGTTATTTTGAGCATATACTTAGCCAAGCTGATGCAAATTTACCGCTATTTATAGGGGGTAAATCAATGGGCGGGCGTATGGCGTCTATGCTTGCTTGTTCGACCTCGCATGCTGTTTTAGGCGTACTTGCGTTTGGTTACCCGTTTCATCCACCGGGAAAGCCAGAAAAGCTTCGCACAGAGCACTTTGCAGATATACCGTGTCCTTTTTTAGTACTGCAAGGTGAACGAGACACCTTTGGTACTCGCGAAGAGCTTGCCACAATGGCGATGCCAAAACAGCCGCAGTATGTATGGTTAACTGATGGTGACCACTCACTAAAACCACGTAAAAAAAGTGGTATCACAGAGCAGCAAAACCTGAATGTTGCAGCAATGCAGGCCGCTAAATTTATAAAAAACACTGTTGAGAATATAAAAGAGAAAAAACATGATTAAACTATTTTTACTCGCAGGCAGCTTCTTTTGTCTATTTTCAGTGATATTGGGCGCATTTGCTGCCCATGGTTTAAAAAGCCGCTTATCAGATTATGCTATTGGTATTTTTAAAACCGCCGCTGAGTATCAAATGGTACATGGGCTGGCACTGATTGCAGTGGCAATCTTAATAAAGTGGGGTATTAATTTAAGCCTAGCGGGTGGTTTTTTTATAGCAGGTACACTGTTATTTAGTGGCAGCTTATACTTACTGGCCTTAACAGGGTTGAAGTGGCTGGGCCCAATTACCCCCTTGGGTGGGCTGTGCTTTATTATTGGTTGGATAGTTATTTTAGTGCAAGTTGCACGATTTAAGTTTTAAAGAGTTTAAGGGTTAATATGTCTAGTGTTGTGATTTACTGTCGTAGTGGTTTTGAGAACGATGCCGCTGCTGAAATAACGTTTCATGCCGCCGAGCAAGGGTTTGCTGGGTATGTAAAAGCTAAACCAAATACCGGTTATGTTATTTATGAATGTTTTGAAGCGCAGCACAGCGACGAAATAATCAAAAAAGTTGATTTTAAGAATATGGTGTTCGCACGCCAATGGTTTGCCGGTAACTTGATAGAAAATATGCCTGTAGAGGATAGAGTGGGCGCTATTGTTGATGCCGCAAAAGACTTTACTTTATGCTCTGAGCTGCGAGTAGAAACACCCGATACCAACGAGGGTAAAGAGTTACTGACTTTTTGTAAAAAAATATCAACTCCACTTAAAAAAGCACTCGAGAAACAAAACACCGTATTACGTGAACCAAAAGCAAATCGTCCAGTGATGCATGTGCTGTTTTTAGCTAATAATACTGCGTATGTGGGTTACTCTTACAGTTATAACAACTCACCTTTCTTTATGGGTATTTTACGTTTACGTATGCCAAGCGATGGCCCAAGCCGTTCAACCCTTAAGTTAGATGAGGCATTTAATGTGTTTATTTCTGAGCAGCAGCGTGAGTCAAGAGTGCAAGCTGGCATGCGCAGCGTTGATTTAGGTGCTTGCCCAGGTGGTTGGACTTATCAGTTGGTTCGCCGTGGTATGTTTGTTAGCGCGATAGATAATGGCCCAATGAATGAAAGTTTAATGGAAACAGGGCAAGTAAAACATTTTAGAGAAGATGGTTTTAAATACCGCCCAGAAAAAAGAAACATAACCTGGTTAGTTTGCGATATGGTAGAAAAACCAACGAAAGTAACTAACTTGATGATTGACTGGGCAGTAAATGCCTATGCAAAAGAGCTTATTTTCAATCTAAAATTACCGATGAAAAAACGCTTTGACAGTGTGTATGAATGTCTAAAAATGATTAGAGAAGAAATGGCGAAGTTCGGTATCAGCTACGAATTACAAGCTAAGCATTTGTACCATGATCGTGAAGAAATAACGGTACACTTAAATGTAATTAAAGTACCACAAAGCTTATATAGTTAATCGATTAGCGAGTATAAAAAATGGGCCAACTGGCCCATTTTTTTAACTACGATATTGTGGTCGGTAATGCTCAACCCATAACCGCGTAGCGCCACATACTGCCACAGGCATCACAATTAAATTTATGAAAGGGATAGCGGTTAACAGCATTACTGCAAAGCCAAACCCATAAGATAACCCTTGTTTGCCTTTTAAGTCACTTTTCATTTGAGTGAAGCTGACTTTATGGTTATCAAAAGCATAATCTTTATATTGCACCGCATACATCCAGCAGGTAAAGAGTACCCAGAGTACTTGGCCTATTACCGGTAACACCCATAATAAAATAAAAAAGCCAATAGCGCGTGGGAGGTAGTAGCAAAGCTTAGTCCATTCTCGGCCCAGCATTCGTGGCACATCTTTTACTAAATCAGCTAATCCGTCATCGTTAATTTTTTGACCAGTTAAGTATAGCTCTACTTTTTCACTAAGTAAGCCATTGAAAGGGGCAGCAATAAAGTTAGTAATAACGGTAAATAACATACTGTAACTAAACAGCACCACCAGCACAGCAATCGGCCACATTAGCCATTCGAGCCAACTAAGCCATTCTGGAAGCATTGAATTTACAGCGTTAAAGCCATCACTAAGCCAGCCAAATAAAAAGAATAAGGAGCTACCAAATAATAAAATATTAATAAGTAAGGGTATAAGCACAAAGCGTTTTAGCCCTTTTTGACTAATTAACTTAAACCCGGAAAAAAAATATTCCATACCTTGTGTTATTTGCACACTAACCTCACCAATTATTTATATTTTAGCTATTATAAATAGCCTGATGATTTTAAACAGTACTTTTAAGTAACAAAGTATTTAATAAAGGGCACTTGCATACGTCGCAATAATAAATTATTCATTTAGGAGGTATTTAAATCCTTCATAAGTGCCTAGGCTCGCGCAACAGACTAAATTACAATGGATGCTAATTTCAATATTATGTATAGTCGAGCTACTATAATAATTTATTATAAACAGCACTTTATAAGAATATAGCGGCGCATTTAGCGTAAGTGATTGTTGAGGAATATAATTTGATTGAAATAATGAGAGTCAGAAAGCTGCTTTCTCAGCAACAAAGTATATTATCTAAAATAGCCTTGGGTGCACCACTTGATGAGGTGCTTGAAAATATTTGCTTATCTATTGAGGAGCTAATTGAAGACGCTTCTGCAAAGTGCTCTATATTAACGCTCAAAGGTGAGCAGCTATTTCATAGTGCAGCCCCTAATATTGCAAAGGGTTACTGTGAGGCCATTAATGGCGTACATATAGGCCCGAGCGTTGGCTCATGCGGTACTGCAGTGTATGAAAAAAAGCGAGTAATAGCCTCAGATATTGCAACATCACCCTTATGGGAAAACTATAAAGCGTTGGCATTGAGTTTTGATTTAAGGTCGTGCTGGTCAACCCCTATTATTTCAACACAATCAGACATATTAGGCACTTTTGCAATTTATCATGACAGTGCCAAGTCACCGACACCACAAGATTTAGAGTTAATAGACTTTTTTGTTGATTTCACCAGTATAGCTTTAGAAAAGCACACAGAGTCACTAAAATCAAAAGTGTTACTTGCAGAATTACAGCAAAGTAATGAAAAGTTTAAAGCCTTCGCAAAAGTACTTCCCGATCTAACTCTTATTTTGAGTGAAGAAGGGGAGTATACCAACGTTTACGGCACTACTAATGAAAGTTTATATTTAAGCCAAGAGCATGTGATTAATCGAAATGTCAGAGATATTATGCCTCCCGAGGATGCTAATCCTATTATGGAGGTAATTGCCAAGACTCTACAGACCAATGAAGTCCAAGTGTTTGAGTATCAGCTAAATATAAAAGGTAAGCAACTTACATTTGAAGGACGAACAGCCCCGCTTGAAAGTTACCAACCTAATAACCCCTCTCAGCGACATGTAGTATGGATGGCCAGAGATATCTCTACTCGTAAAGCGGCAGAAGAAGAGGTGCAACGGTTAGCATTTTTTGACCCGCTTACAAACCTCCCGAACCGCAGAATGCTCAATGATAAACTCAGTATGTATGTTGAACAGATTAAGCAGTCTGATCACACGGGCGCACTCTTATTTTTAGATTTAGATAATTTTAAACGTATAAACGACTCATTAGGGCACAATGCCGGTGATGAAATACTGGTTGAGCTATCACAGCGACTAACGCGTGTTTTAAACCCAACAGATACCCTTGCCCGTGTTGGCGGTGATGAATTTATTATACTCATTGAGAATGTAGGAGATAGCCATAAGCAAGCGAGTCTTGAATCAGAATTAATGGCTAAAGTGGTACAAAGTGTTTTTTATGACAAGTTTGAGGTAGGAGATTTAGCGTTTCAAGTAAGCTGCAGTATTGGTATATGTTTAATTAATAACGCCAATGCCATTAGCGAAAATATTTTAAAATTTGCAGACACCGCTATGTACCGTTCTAAAATGAAGGGTGGAAATAGCAGTAGCTTTTACGATCCTGCATTGCAAACCTTACTGGAAAATCAAACTGAGCTTGAAACAGATATAGTCAGAGCGATTGCATGTGATGAATTTTGTGCTTACTTTCAGCCTCAATTATCAATTGATGGCAGTATTATTGGTGCAGAAGCACTCATACGATGGAATCACCCAACCAAAGGACTAATCTCTCCTAATTCGTTTATTCCGATTGCCGAGCAATTTGGCTTAATTCAAAAGTTACAAAACATTGTATTGCGCGATATTTGTATTTTACTGGAAACACTTCGAGCTCATAAAGTACTGAAAAACCAGTTTAATGTGTCTATTAACATTAGCCAGTGTCAGTTTAATTCTTCTACTTTGAAAGGAGAATTGTTTAAAGCGATTGAGACATATGATGTATCACCCTCACAAATTAAATTAGAGATCACTGAGTCTATGTTAGCGGGTGATTTAATGAGTACGGTAAAGCAAATGAAAGAGCTAAAATCGCAGGGATTTGTATTTTCAATTGATGACTTTGGTACCGGCTACTCGTGTTTAAAGCACTTGAGTGTTTTACCGATAGACGAACTAAAAATAGATAAAAGCTTTATTGATAAAGTGTTGGATAACGCATCGGGGCAAAGCATTGTTCAGTCTATTATTGGTTTAGGTCATAGTTTAGATATTAATATTGTAGCCGAAGGGGTCGAGAGTGCTGAGCAACTACATGTATTAAAGTCTATGGGTGTAAACGCAGTGCAAGGGTTCTTATTTGCAAAACCATTAACACACAGTAACTATTTAACATGGCATAAACAGCATCAATAATCTCGTGTTACTCACTTACTGAGGCGGCAAATTTAGTTATCCTAATCGATAAGTCGCTTTGTTTACGCTCTCATTAGGCAGTAACGTTTAGTCACTTACTGCGCTTTAGCTAAAGCAGAAATGTATATTTTTTGTTTATTTGCTACTTAGATGTAATTTATTGTTTATTATTGTGTAACTATTGCACAAATCATTGCTGCGGCATTGGTTTAGCGTTTTTAACGCGTTAAACTAGTTAGCAATTGGCAATAAGTCTACTTGTTGTGACATTATCTAAACGTGAACACGACAAGTACTTGAAACTCGCTTTTGAGTTGCTTTGTCGTTTGTTGAAACTAGGGTTTAGAGTGGTGTCATGGTATGTCGCTATGTCGGTAACTTTAAAGAACCATTAGGAGCGATAAATGAATACCACGAAAGCAGCTTTAAAGTCGGGTGAAACACATTCTTCCCGGGTAAAGTTTCTGGAAGGGGTTGATATACCCGTTTTTTTAATCAGTGGCGGTATATTAGTTTTATTTGCCGCGCTGGCACTGTACGACATAAAACTGATGTCGGATTGGATAAACTCTGCCTTTGCCTTCTCCACCAAAATATTTGGCGCCTTTTGGCAAGTCCTGCTGTTATTAACCTTTGTAATTGGTATATTTTTGGCCGTAGGTCGCACCGGTTCAGTGGTGCTGGGTGGTTTAAAAACCCCTGAAATATCTACCTTCAAATGGATAAGTATTATTATGTGTACTTTGCTTGCTGGTGGCGGTGTATTCTGGGCCGCAGCAGAGCCAATGGCACACTTTATTTCTCCGCCCCCATTATTTGGCGGTGAAACTGGCACTAATGATGCCGCCTACAACGCCCTTGCACAAAGCTTTATGCACTGGGGGTTTTTAGCCTGGGCTATTTTAGGCAGTTTGACCGGCATTGTTTATATGCATCTTCATTACGAAAAAGGCTTACCACTTAAACCACGTACTTTGCTTTATCCCGTATTTGGCGATCGTGCTATGAAAGGGGCGCTTGGTACAATTGTTGATGCATGTTGTGTACTCGCTGTGGTTGCTGGCACTGTGGGCCCAATTGGTTTTTTAGGCTTACAGGTGAGTTTTGGCCTAGATAAATTGTTTGGTATTCCTGACACCTACACCACACAAGTGGTTATTTTATTTAGTTTAATTGGCATTTATACACTTTCAGCGGTAAGTGGGGTTACCAAAGGTATTCAGCTACTAAGCCGTTTTAATGTTGTATTAGCTGTAGTACTGATGTTGTTTATTTTACTGATGGGGCCAACTGCGTTTATTATCGACAGTTACATTCACTCCTTCGGTTTGTACTTAGATAACTTTATTCCTATGGCTACATTTCGTGCTGATAAACCATGGTTAGACTGGTGGACCGTATTCTTTTGGGGCTGGTTTTTAGGTTATGGCCCATTAATGGCTATGTTCGTTGCACGTATATCCCGAGGCCGAACTATCCGTGAAATGATTTTACTTATTTCTGTGGTTGCGCCAGTGATCACCTGCTTTTGGTTTACTATTGTGGGTGGCTCAGGCATCTTTTTTGAGTTAAATAACCCCGGTGTTATATCAGAACCTTTCGCAGGGCTTAATTTACCAGCGGCATTGTTAGCCATTACTGAGCAGTTACCCATGGGGTTTGTTGTGTCGGTGTTATTTTTAGTACTGACTACTATTTTTGTGGCAACAACCGGTGATTCAATGACTTATTCGGTATCTATGGTAATGACGGGTACCGATCACCCACAAACGTCTATTCGAGTGTTTTGGGGGATCATGATGGGGGTGATGGCGGCGTTGCTTATTTCTATAGGCGAGGGCGGAATTTCAGCGTTGCAGTCGTTTATTGTGGTCACTGCTGTGCCTGTGTCATTTGTGTTGCTACCGTCACTTTGGACAGCACCACAAATAGTAAAAAAAATGGCAGATGAGCAAGGGCTTTAATTGCATAAAAAAGGCGCTCGTCAGCGCCTTTTTTATTTTATGCATTGTATTGTCCTGAAATGTGTTTACACATTTAGGACTTATTTTATGAAAACCACTAAAACTAAAGACGTTAAGCGTACTCAAACAATTCGATTATTTTAAAAATGAAGCAAGCTCGTCAACGTGCGTTTGAGTTTCATTTATTAAAAGTCCAATTTGTGCCGCTGCTTCGTTTGACGTTTTGGCAAGGTTTCGTACTTCGTCAGCAACCACGGCAAAACCTCGTCCAGCTTCACCAGCTCTCGCAGCTTCAATGGCCGCATTAAGAGCAAGTAAATTAGTTTGATCTGCCACGGCATTAATGGTGGTGACCGTAGTTTGAATTTTCCCTAATACGGTTGACATTGATTGATGCGTTCCAGTAACTAATTTGTTTCTAGAAGATACATTACTACCAAATACAACGTATTTAGAAACCTTACCGTTTAAATCGGTAATAGAAGAAATGATGCAATCTAGCGTTACGTCTTCATTTTGATGCGTTAATGACATCATTACTTCAGTCGGCTTACCTTGGTTGAGCATTTGAATACGTGAAGCGTCTAAATGATCCCTTAAATTACCAAACACACTCGCTATGTTTGAGCCCTCAGATATGTTTAATTGCTTTTTAGTATACTCATTGGCGGATAGGAACTGGCCATCGTCATTAAACTCAATCACGGCCGAGTGACTACTTATTGCATCTTTTTGGTTTATTTGTTCAAGTACTTGGCGCTTAATTTCGCGAATATCTGAACTGACGCCCACAAACCCTGTGTGCTGGCCATTATCATCAAATGTTGGGTTTACCGACAGAACAATCCAATATGGCACGCCATTTTTATCAAAATTTAATATTTCTTCATAAAATGGTTGTTTGTTTTTAAGATTTTTTGAAATCCGCTTAACTGTTTCTTTGTCTGTTTGTTCACCCTGCAAGAAATTGCCTGGTTTTTTGCCTTTTACTTCCGCAAGTGTATAACCTGAAAGTACTTCAAAGCCAGGGTTAACATATTCTACTAAGCCATCTTTATTGGTAATAAGTACACTAGTGCTGGTATTGCTGACCACTTTAGATAACAGTTCAAATTGCTTATAGTCTTCAACTTGTGATTGTTTTGATAATACAAATGCAGACAACAAGGTATTATTGAAGTTAAAAGTAGTGTGGGCAACATTATAATAAATATTGTCTTTTACAGATAAACACAGTGAACCGTGTTCGCTATTTAAAGCATCTTGTAAAATGTTTAGCAATTTAGCGTTTTCTTTGGGCAATAATGCAGCGTCGGCACTGTTCGACGTATCTAAATTATTCGCAACAAGCTTTGAATTATCATCGAAGACTGCGTAGATATCTTCACCTAAGCTCAGCAGTGTTTGCCAAGCTTGCTCATCTAACACTCTTATCGGCTCAGGCTTAAATACATGAAGCGAGCATGTATCAAGCTCTTTTAATGTAAGTGGGCTAATATGTTGGGTTAAAAACAAGTTATTTCCACAAGCAATGGTTTTGCTTGTTGGATTATAACGTTTATTTAAATAAGTTAATGTATTGGTGTTATTAGTTTGGTTAAGTGTCTTACTTAGCGATGTAAACTCGTCGTTCACTGCAATAACAGTGTTGTCGTTGTTAACGATAATCGTAGCTGCTTCGTGTGTACTAACTAGCTGTTTTGCAAACGCCTGTTTTCTTTTTTTTGGGCTAAACCACATTATTTCTTCCTAATTTACACTCTAGTTGACTGCATTATACGCCCATCATAGTACGTATAGGTCAAAACTATTGTTTTTTATTTTGCAATAATGATTTTGTGTCGGTATTTTTAAAAGCAATGACATAAAACATAGTTATTGTTCATTTGTTACAATGCGTTATAGTTTGCTAACAAATATGAAAATAAATTAGAGATAACCTATGCAGTTAATAGATTTAACCCCTGATGATCCTGATGTGATTAATGTTTTTTCTGATATCGACAGACTTATTAATTCTTTATACCCAGTAGCTACAGCGCAGTCATTATCTGTTAATCAATTGGGCCAACCCAATGTGTATGCAATAGGCTTGAAAAATGAAGAGGGGATTATTGCTTGCGGGGCGATTGTTATGCAGTTTGATACAAAGCCCTATGGCGAGATACGCCGTTTATATGTCAAACCTAGTTATCGCGGAAAAGGCTTATCGCGCCGTATTATGCAAATATTATTACACCATGCTGGCGAAGAAGAAATCCCAATCATAAAGCTAGAAACAGGGCCAAAGCAAATACAATCAATCCATCTTTATGAGAATTTAGGGTTTGTACAATGTGAACCTTTTGGTGAATACAAAGCAAACCCAAACAGCTTATTTATGGAGCTTGCGCTCAGCTAGTAATACGCTATTTACTGTTTTTCTGTATCAATTTTAATCCTCACTCGTTACGAGTAGAAATACTTGTTGGACATGAATCGCTATTTTTCTTTTAATGCGCGCAACTAGCCGGTTTGGCATTCATAAATAAAAGAGAAAGATAAATGAAAGAGACAACATCACTTGAACAAGCTCGTACGAGCTACAACGTTCGTCATTGGAGCCAAGGTTTTTTTGGTATTAATGATCAAGGTGATGTGTATGTTGCGCCCAAGGCTGATGCCCCACAGCAAACCATTGCACTAACAGACATTGCTAAGCAACTTGAAGACAAAGGTTTAAGCTTGCCAGCACTCGTTCGTTTTCCACAAATATTACACCATCGTGTGCATAGCCTATGTGGTGCATTTAATACCGCAATAGAAAGCTATGGCTATCCAAAAGACTATTTATTAGTTTATCCGATTAAAGTAAATCAACAGCGTGAAGTTGTTGAAGAAATTGTTGCCAGCCAAGCACAAGTAGAAAAAAAACAGCTAGGTTTAGAGGCAGGTAGCAAGCCAGAGTTATTAACCGTATTAGCACTGGCTGAAAAAACCAGTGCGGTGATTGTGTGTAATGGCTACAAAGATAAAGAATATGTGCGCTTAGCGCTGATTGGCGAAAAGCTGGGCCATAAAGTGTATATCGTACTTGAGAAACTGTCTGAGCTGGACATGGTGCTTAGCCAAGCCAAAGAACTTAATGTAAAACCGCGTATTGGTATTCGTGTGCGTTTAGCCTCGCAAGGCAAAGGTAAATGGCAGGCCAGTGGCGGTGAAAAATCTAAGTTTGGGTTATCTGCTTCACAAGTGCTGTATGTAGTAAACCGCTTAAAAGAAACAGACCAGCTTGATTTAGTACAGCTTGTGCATTTTCACTTAGGGTCGCAAATGGCCAACATTCGTGATGTACGCTTAGGTGTAAGTGAAGCTGCGCGTTTTTATTGTGAATTACGTAAGTTGGGTGCACACATAGAGTGCCTTGATGTAGGGGGCGGTTTAGCGGTTGATTACGACGGTACACGCAGTCAATCACACAACTCAATGAACTATAGTTTAGCCGAATACGCAAATAATATTGTGTACACCATAGGTGATATTTGTAAGCAGTATAAACAGCCTTTTCCTACCATTATTTCAGAGTCGGGAAGAGCATTAACAGCGCATCACGCGGTACTAATTTCCAATGTAATTGGCACCGAAACGTATACACCGGAAGAAATAGAAGCGCCAGCTGATGATGCGCCGCAGTTACTTAAAAATATGTGGATTTCATGGCAACAATTGCATGTGCTTACTGATGACCGTGCATTAATTGAGATTTTTCACGACAGCCAAGGTGATTTAGCTGAAGCGCATAGCCAGTTTGCAATGGGATTATTAGATTTAACTCAGCGTGCATGGGCAGAGCAAATAAACTTACGCGTGTGTTATGAACTTAATAAATTAATGGATAACAAAAACCGTTTTCATCGACCGATTATAGATGATCTGAATGCGCGTTTAGCGGACAAGTTTTTTGTCAATTTCTCATTGTTTCAGTCATTGCCTGACGCGTGGGGTATTGACCAAGTGTTTCCGGTATTGCCATTAAGTGGTTTAACGCAAGCTCCACAAAAACGGGCTGTGTTATTGGATATTACTTGTGATTCTGATGGCGCTTTAGAGCACTATGTTGATGGTCAAGGTATTGAAAGTACATTGCCAGTACCTGAGTTCACAGCAGATAAACCATATTTGATGGGGTTTTTCTTAGTAGGTGCCTATCAAGAGATTTTAGGTGATATGCATAACTTATTTGGTGATACGCACAGTGCTATTATCAATATGGATGAACAAGGTGTTGCTAGTATTACAGAAATTAATCATGGTGATACTGTGGCTGACATGATGCGTTATGTACATTTAGATGTTGAAGGTTTTCAGCAGTCATATGCGCAGTTAGTGAGCGCAAAAATTGCACCTGATGAACAGCAAAGCGTTTTAGACGAGTTGCAAAGCGGCCTTGATGGCTACACTTATTTAGAAGAGTTATAAGAAATGTCTAGCTTGTTTGGTTGTGTTGACCACTCATTGTACTCAAATGGGATGACGTTTTTACGTCGTCCTATGGTACAAAACATTAACTCGATTGAAGCCGATGTAGTGGTACTGGGTTTACCGTTTGATTTGGCTACTTCAGGGCGCCCTGGTGCCCGCTTAGGGCCTGATGCTATTCGCAGAGCGTCAGTGCATTTAGCGTGGGAAGATACCAAATACCCGTGGACATTTCCGTTGTTTGAGCGCTTAACCGTGGCGGATGCTGGCGATTTTACCTATCCGGTAGGCGACCCTGAATATTTTACCGCGCAACTAGAAATGGCGGCAGAGCAAATACTTCGCCAAGGTAAAACATTATTAGGCTTGGGCGGCGATCATTTCGTAACCTTACCGCTATTGCGCGCACATGCAAAAATTCATGGCAAAATGGCTTTAGTGCATTTCGATGCGCATACTGATACTTACAGTAACGGTTCGCGTTTTGATCACGGCACCATGTTTTATCATGCGCCAATGGAAGGGTTAATTGATGTTAATCACAGTATTCAGCTAGGCATTCGTACCGACTTTGATCAAAGCAAGCATGAGTTTGCAGTGATTGATGCCATGCAAGCCAATGATCTGCATGCGAATGATATTGCAGCTCAGATTATTGAGCGAGTGGGTGACTTACCGGTTTACTTAACCTTTGATATAGATTGTTTAGACCCCGCCTTTGCACCAGGTACGGGCACACCAGTGTGTGGTGGTTTAACCTCTGATAAAGTGCTTAAAATCTTACGCGCACTTAAAGGCATTAATATGGTGGGAATGGATGTGGTTGAAGTATCCCCGTCGTACGACCAAAGTGAGCTTACCGCCATTGCCGCTGCAACGATTGCCAGTGAATTACTGCATTTGTGGGCACTTAAGCATAAATATTAATATGTGTTAATGTAGATTAAAAAGCGCCGATTTGGCGCTTTTTTTGTATGCAAATAAAAGACGATTAAAACTGCATATTGTGCTTTTTAGCATAAATAAAAAACACCGGAATTTCGATTATGACGTAAGTTAAAAAAGTAAACCAAAACCAATTAACTTCAAATATTAACCAGCTAAATTGCACGCCTGAGTTGTAATAAAGGGTAGATGCAATTAATAGCGTAATGCCTGTTGCAAATAAATCTTGCACCGATACTTTTTTAAAGCTGCTGCCTGCAAAGCGCGGATAAATAAATCCGTAGCCAAGCGTTATCATAATGATAACTAATAACAATAAATTCAGTTCAGGGGTCATTGTGGTTTATATTGCCTCGCATATTCTATTCGCTCTTGGGAACTTGGGTGCGTTGATAAATACTTTAACCAAGTTTCATCATAGGTCCCTTCTCGCGCTTTTAAATTCTTTTCCAGTGCTTCAATTGCATCAGCAAAGTCGTGGTTAGAATAGCCTAATTTTAAAAGGTTTTTAATCGCATATATATCGGCTTCTTGTTCCATATCTCGCGAAAACGCTTGTTGTAAAAAAGATGAACCAGAGCCAAGCACGACTTCTAATATACCTTCTAAGTCACCAAAGATAACTGCAAATACAACGGTGCTAGCTGCAGCTTGTGCTGCAAGGCGAATGCTGTGATGGTGCTGAACATGACCAATTTCATGAAGTAAAACAGCACGCAGGGCATCAGGATCATTTTTTAATAGTGCAACAAGTTCGTCAGTTACAACAACCCGACCATTTGGAAGAGCAAACGCATTAGCTGAAAAATAATCTGACTGATAAAAAGAGAGTCTAAATTTTGCACTGTCTAAATTGAGCGAGTTAAGCATTAAACGCCATTGCTGCTGTATTTCTGTTTGCTTTTTAGCAGCAAGTTGAGATGGCTCTAATGCGACTTTTTCTATCACACTGAGCGTGTGCTCCCCCATCGTTTCAATTGTCGAGCTAGGTGCTAAGTTAACGCTATAAACGGCTACTGATGGTATTAAGCGGGATAAAATTAACCAAAGCAATAGGGGAATTAGCAGCACAGATGCAACAATAAGCATTTTATTTTTTTCGAGTCGTTCACTCAGTCCATGCTTTTTAAGCGCGAATGGCCACCTAAATTCTACATCTTGAGGAATAAATCGCCCACCGTTAGCAAAATTCAACTCAGACGCCATGCCAGATAACGGACTATCAAGCTGGCAATCGTCTATTGTTGATGAAAGTAACGTCGTATTCTCAGAGTCAACAAGTGTTATTTGCTCATGGGAAAGGTGTGCATAGCTTTTGATATGTTGGCTGCTATTAGGGTAATAATAACAGCCAAAAATAGGATAATTACTCATTAGGTAAGTGAAATATCAATATCAAATACATTGGCAGCTTCTTCAGCAAATGATGATTGCTCATTTTGTGCAACATCAATTAACGAAAGTGCGCCGCTATAAATAGAGACTTCTGTAACCGATGCTAACAGCTTTGCTCTACGTACTTTAGCCCAAGGGTAGGCAAGCCCTAAGGTAAACATAATTGCCAGTACATTGGTAAATAGTAAAATAGCGTAGTCAATGGCTTTTAAATTCGACTCAAAGGTAGCAACCTCTGTAAATTCGCTGTTATTAAAAATATGATTTCGAATAATCGAATGATAAACAGCGCCTACCAGTGTTAAAAATGCAATATATAACGCAGCAATTAATAGCGGCACTACAATTGTTGAAAGGCTAACGTTTTGTGTGTTTAAGTTATCGATAGTTAAGGCACTTGCGCCAGCAAAGATGCCAAAAATAACTAAGCCACCAATTGCGACTCCTAGGGTAATAAGTGCAGCAATATAATAGCGTTCGCCCTGAAGATTTACCGTAAGTGGTTTATTTCCATAGCTGATGTTTTCATGCATATATTGATCAATTCGTTTTAATGCATACGGTAGTAATAGGTATAATGTGAAAACACTTGCTATAGGCAATAAAACAAAGTTAATAAATGCATCGCCGTAATTACCTGAAAAAGCAAAGCGTACATTACGATGGCGGGTCATACGCATATTAAAACGCATGCCTTGGTTAATGATCCATGGCAATAAAAATAAAAAGCCAATAGCAAACAAAAGACCTATCGTCGGTGCTAGGCTGCTAAGTAGGGTGTAAATTAAAAATACAATGACCGCTAAAATGCGTCCTTTTAAAATTTGTATTGGGGTCGCTAGATAGTCAAAGCTATGGCCGTCGATACGCGTATGACCGTAAAAATAACGGTAGGTGCGTACTTTTGCCCAGGCAGAATAAATTCCGAGAGTAATAATACTTAGTAGTATATTAACAATCCATATACCAAAAAATTCGCCGCCTTTGCCGCTAAATTGTACTTTACCACTAAAAATAGCGGAGGGTGTTTGATTTGACTCAGGTGAAGTTGGGTTTACTGATTCCATTTAAAAAGATATCCATGTTGTTTTTTTGTGAATTTACCTTTTTTAGAAAATAAAAACAATCTTTATAATTAGCTAGCTGATTGTAAGTAGGCTACTTTTATTGCTTTTACTGTTTATAGGGCTGCACTTTAAGTCACCTCTGGTATACTGTGCAAATAATTTAATGGGGCTGTCATGATTTCAAAAAACCAACTTAAACTTATTCGCCAGCTTGGCCAAAAAAAGTATCGCAAGCAATTTAATCAATACTTAGTACAAGGCGAAAAAAACGTACTGGAGTTATTAAATAGCCCATTAAAAGTAACCGATGTATTTGCAACGCAAAGTTTTATTGATGATAACCAAAGCGCATACCCTCAAACGCATTTTATTACAGCAGATGAAGAGCAGTTAACAAAGGTAAGTACTTTGGTAAGTAATAATGCGGCTATTGCAATTGTTGATATGCCAACTACCACATTACCGGATGAAAACAGCTTAATATTAGCCTTAGATGGTGTGTCTGATCCGGGTAATTTAGGTACCATCATTCGCGTGGCTGATTGGTACGGTATAAAACACATTGTTGCCAGCACTGACAGTGCCGATCCGTATAACCCAAAAACAATTAGCGCCACAATGGGCTCGTTCGTACGTGTATCGGTAAGCCAAGTTGATTTATCCAGTTATTTAACATCTTTAAATGTACCAATTTATGGTGCATTTTTAGAGGGCGAGAATGTTCATCACTGTCAGTTTGCTGGGAAAGGTGTGTTATTAATGGGCAGCGAGTCACATGGCATACGCCAGCAGTGTGCAAAATTAGTGAGCAACAAAATAACCATTCCGGCTTTTGGCGGTGCAGAGTCGCTTAATGTAGCAATGGCCACGGGTATTATTTTAGATAATTTTAAACGCCAAGCTTAACTTTTTAGCTATTTATGCGTTAAGTTACTTATAGTAAAAAACAATAATAAATCGGTAATAACAATAAAATGCGCTTAAGCACTATAAAATTAGCGGGCTTTAAATCTTTTGTAGAGCCCACTAAAATTCCATTTCCAGATCAAATGACGTGTGTTGTCGGCCCTAATGGCTGTGGCAAATCAAATGTCATTGATGCGGTGCGATGGGTGCTTGGTGAAAGTTCAGCTAAAAATTTACGTGGCGATGCCATGACTGATGTCATTTTTAATGGCTCTACTAACCGCAAGCCCATTTCGCAAGCCTCCGTTGAACTAATATTTGATAATACCCAAGGTAAGTTACCTAATACTTTTGCTGATCGTAACCAAGTGGCTATTAAGCGTTTGGTGACTCGCGATGGTCAGTCATTGTACTTTTTAAATGGCAGTAAATGCCGAAAACGTGATATTACCGACATATTTTTAGGCACGGGTCTTGGGCCGCGAAGCTACGCTATTATTGAACAAGGGATGATCTCACGTTTAATAGAGAGCAAACCGCAAGAGCTGCGTGTTTTCTTAGAAGAAGCCGCTGGGGTCTCTAAATACAAAGAGCGCCGCCGTGAAACACAAACACGCATAAAAAGCACCCGAGAAAACCTCGAACGGCTGCTAGATGTTCGCCAAGAGTTACAAAATCAACTCGATAAACTGGCAGTTCAGTCGGTTGATGCTAAAAAATACCGTGAATTTAAAACCCAAGAACGCACCTTAAAGGGGCAAATAGCGGTATTAAAATGGCAAAAGCTGCATCAGCAACAGCTTGATAAAAGTGCGCAAATCAAAAAGCTGGATGAACAAATCAGCTTCTTTAAAACGGCGCATTCAGGCCATGATGATGTTCTGGCAAGCCTTGATGCTCAAGTACAAGCTCAGCAAGATAAACTCGATGATGCACAGCAACAGCAGCACCATACGCATACCGAATTGACTCGCAGTGAACAGCAGGCAATTAGTATTAAGCAACAAACGCTGTCACTGAAACAAAACTTAGCCAAGTTAGAGCAGCAAAAAAATCAAAGTGAAGAAGTCAAAACACAGCAACAAAGTCTCTGCCAAGAGTTAGATGACAGCTTGCAACAGGCTATTGAGCATCACTTAATGTGTAGCGAGCAAGTTATAGAGCTTACCGATGAGGTTAATCAGCTGCTGGAGATTAAAAATGCCGACACATCACAGTGGCAATCGTTAACAGAAGACTATCAACAATTAAATAATCAGCAGCTAGCGCATGCAAATGCAGTAAAACATACAGAACAGAAAATCAGTTATGTTAAGCAACAGCTAACGCAGCTTGATGAGCAAATAGATGAGTTAAAACGCAGTGAGATAGAGCAGCAATTAACTGAGCAACAGCAGCATAGGCAAACGCTGACAGAGCAATTAGCGAGCGCGCAAACTGCTCATAGTAAAGGTCAAAGTACTCAGTCAATACAGCAGCAACACCTCAATGAGGCTCAGCAGCAATGGCAGCATTTATCTCAGCAAGTTAATGAACTAAAAGCCGGTATAGCAGGGCTAAAAACCACCCTTAGACTTGAAAAAAACAGCGATAAAAATTTAACTTTATTCAAGCAGTTAACTGTTCAGCCTGGTTATGAGTTTTTAGTCGAGCAGGCGTTGTCATCACTTGAGCACATTCATATTTCACCGGGTAAAGCAGAAAATAGCACGTGGCAAATGCCTTCGCAGTCTGTAGCTAGGCATAGTATTGCTGCGTTTATTAGCGCCGGTATCTACCCCGAGTTATTAAACCACATTGCCTATGATGCCGAGGGTGAAACACATCATCTTAACGATGCCAGTTTTATTGCAGTGATAGACAAGCAAGGTGCGTTACATGGTCGAAATTGGCATGTGAGTGGCGATAAAAATGCAGAAAATTCTTTATTATTAATGCACAAAAAGCTTAAGCAGCAAGGTACCTTACTTGAGCAACAACAACAGGCATTGACGAACGCACACTCCACGCTTGAAGAACATAAAACGCAGGCTGCATTGTTAACTGTTCAGCAAAATGAGCGCAAAGACACTATTCATCAATTAGCACAACAACTTGCTGTAGCAACAACGCGTGGCGATATGCTTAAAGCGCAAGCTAATCAACATCTGCAGCAGCTAACAAAATTACAACAACAGCGTCTGCCTCTGCTAGAGCAACAACAGCAGTTAAGCGAATTATTGAGCGAAGAGCTCGATAAAAATGAACAGCTTGCACAGCAATTACAGGTATTAGCTGAAGAGCTTAACCAAGCCGATAGCACACGAATAAATAGTGATGAGCGTTACAAACAAGTTTTGAATAATGCTGAACAATATAAAACGCAAGCACATCAGGCAGACCTTAATGAGCAAAAAGTGCGTAGTGAGTGGCAGCTCAGTCAAACCAAGTTGAACCATGCCGAACAAGCATTAACAATGGCTGTAGAAGGAACGCAAGAGCTAATAGAGCAAATTGAGGCGTTACTTATTCCTGAGCAAGAGCTTGCACTAAGTATTGAACAATTATTAGTACAGCACCAACAAGGCGAACAAACCCTTGTGGATATTCAACAGCAGTTAGCTCAAGCAAAACAAGAATTACAAAACAAACAAGCGAGTTTAAAAACGTCACAAGCTGAGCTGGTGGCACTACAAGAGCAACACCAAAAACTGAGCATTGAAGAGCAAAGCTTACTAATAAAAGCGCAAGCGGTACTAGAGCCACTTAGTGAGCTTAATCAAAATTTAAAACAGGTATTAGCAGAGCTTCCTGCAGAGTTGTCATTAAATGCGGCGCAAAATCAACTTGCTGGAGTAAGTAATCAGCTAGAGCAATTAGGAGCCGTTAACCTTGCAGCCATTGATGAATTTGAACAAGCTAAGCAAAGAAGTGATTATTTAAATAATCAGCTGGATGATTTAACCCAAGCATTAACAGCTTTAGAAGGCGCTATTCATAAAATAGATCGTGAAACAAAAACGCGCTTTAAATCCACGTTTGATCAGGTAAACCACGATTTTGGCCAGCTTTTTCCAAAAGTATTTGGCGGCGGCAGTGCTTACTTAGAATTAACCAGTGACGATTTACTCGAAAGTGGTGTTAGTATAATGGCAAGGCCGCCAGGTAAAAAAAATTCGACAATTCATTTGTTAAGTGGTGGAGAAAAAGCGCTGAGCGCATTATCATTGGTGTTTTCTATATTCAGGCTCAATCCAGCTCCATTCTGTATGCTGGACGAGGTAGATGCCCCATTAGATGATGCTAATGTGGTTCGTTTTTGCCGATTGGTTGAAGAAATGTCACAATCTGTGCAGTTTATTTATATAAGCCATAATAAAATTGCAATGGAAATGGCAGGTAGATTAACGGGTGTAACCATGGCAGAGCCCGGCGTGTCGCGCATGGTTGCTGTAGATATTGAACAAGCGGTGCAACTTGCACATGCATAATTTTATAGTCATTTGCTAGTTGTTTTGGGTAAAATGATGGCAGTTAGGCATATTAATAATAAAAGGTGAGGGGATGGCCGAAGAATTAAGATGGGTTTTAATTGTGATCAGTGTGTTTGTCATTGGTGGCTTATTAATACACGGTTTGTGGTCAGTAAGAAAAAAAGAGAATGCTGAACTCCCTGCAAGCGAGCGAGTTGAACCTGTTCAAGAACAGCAGCCTTCATCTGTGCATACTGAGCCACAAGAGCCACAAGAGCCAACGTTAGCGCAACGCGAAGAGCCACAAATGAGTGAGTTAAACTTCAGCGCTGATGAGCCACAAATAGATGTTAGCCCAGCTGATACAGCTATTGAAGATGACCTTGAAGTCGTAACCGAAGAGGCTGTTGATACACAACAAGACGCCCCTAAAGACATTGCTGACTTTGTAATTGTACATATTCAAATGCCAGAAGGACTGACCATGCAAGGCAGTAAATTACTGCCAGCAGTTAACACGCTAGGTTTTAAATATTCAGAAGAAGGCTTTTTTAATCGCCATCTAGACCCTGCAGGCCAAGGGCCGGTGTTATTTAGACTGGTAAATATGTATAACCCTGGCACGTTCGATATTGATAATATGGAACAGTTCAGCACCGCAGGCGTTAGTTTATTTATGACTCTACCATGTGATGGCGATGGCCTTGCTGCGTTTAATATGCTGCACAGCGCCGCTAAGAAGCTAGCAGATGAATTTGGAGCTGAAATCTTGGATGCTGAGCGCAACGAAATGACGGTAGAGCGTATTCGTCAATATGTTGAGCAGGTTCGCGCATTTTCTGCGTAATATACGCATAAGTTAAATTTTGTAAGCCACTGGGCGTTCACGTCAAAGTGGCTTTTTTTATGTTTTTTGAGGTCTACATGGCAAGCAGCATTAGTGAACAAATTAATCATCTTCGTACCACGCTTGAGCAACACAATTACAGTTACTATGTGCTTGATACGCCCAGCATACCCGATGCCGAATATGATCGCTTGTTACGGACACTGAGTGAATTAGAAACCCACCACCCTGAGTTTTTAACAGCCGATTCACCTACGCAAAAAGTAGGTGGGGCGGCGCTTGCCAAGTTTGAGCAAGTAGCACACCAAGTGCCTATGTTATCGCTAGATAACGCCTTTGGTGAAGACGAATTTAGCGGTTTTAATCGTCGTATTAAAGAGCGTTTAATGAGCACAGATGAGCTTACATTTTGCTGTGAGCCTAAACTGGATGGTTTAGCGGTATCGATTATTTATCGTGATGGGGTATTAGTGCAAGCAGCTACCCGTGGCGATGGTTTTACTGGCGAAAATATTACCCAAAATGTAAAAACCATTCGTAATGTGCCATTAAAGCTACGCGGTGATGATTACCCGCGTGAGCTTGAAGTGCGCGGCGAAGTGTTTATGGATAGCGCTGGGTTTGACAAGCTTAATGCCGAAGCAGAAAAGCGCGGTGACAAAGTTTTTGTAAATCCACGTAATGCGGCAGCGGGCAGTTTACGTCAGCTCGACTCAAAAATTACCGCAAAACGGCCACTAATGTTTTATGCCTACAGCACCGGATTGGTCGCCGATGGCACATTACCTGAAGATCATTACCAGCAACTTGCCAAGCTTACCGACTGGGGATTACCACTGTGCCCAGAAACAAAATTAGTTGAAGGCCCAAAGGCCGCGCTTGCCTATTATAACGACATTTTAACGCGCCGTAGCGAGCTAAAGTATGAAATAGATGGCGTGGTAATAAAAGTAAATAAAAAAGCCCTACAGGAGCGCCTGGGCTTTGTTGCACGTGCGCCGCGCTGGGCTATTGCTTATAAGTTTCCGGCGCAAGAAGAAATAACACACTTGCTAGATGTAGAGTTTCAAGTAGGGCGTACTGGGGCTATTACCCCTGTTGCGCGACTAGAGCCGGTATTTGTTGGTGGTGTTACGGTATCGAATGCAACGCTGCATAATGCTGATGAAATTGCCCGTTTAGGCGTAAAAGTGGGCGACACTGTGATTATTCGTCGCGCTGGGGATGTGATCCCACAAATTACCCAAGTAGTGCTTGAACAACGCCCAAGCGATGCAAAAGAGATTGTGTTTCCAACTATGTGCCCAATTTGTGACTCGCACGTTGAGCGGGTTGAAGGTGAAGCTGTTGCACGTTGTACAGGCGGCTTGGTATGTCAAGCACAGCGCAAACAAGCGATTAAACATTTTGCCTCACGTAAGGCTTTAGATATTGACGGCTTAGGCGACAAAATTGTTGATCAATTAGTTGACCGAGAGCTGATCAAAACCCCTGCTGATTTATTTATTTTAAAGCAGGGACATTTTGAATCACTTGAACGAATGGGACCAAAATCAGCAAAAAACTTAGTTGCGGCGCTTGATGATGCTAAAACCACTACCTTAGCAAAGTTTTTATATTCACTGGGTATTCGTGAGGTCGGTGAGGCCACAGCTCAGAATTTGGCTAATCACTTTTTAACGCTTGAAAACGTGATTGATGCCAGCATTGAACAACTAATAGAAGTAAGCGATGTAGGTGAAATAGTGGCGAAGCATGTTCGCGGCTTTTTTACTGAAGAGCATAACCTGACAGTGGTAAACGAATTAATAGCGCAAGGAGTAAACTGGCCACAGTTAACAGCGCCATCAGAGCAAGAACAGCCGCTAGCGGGTTTAACTTATGTGCTAACTGGGACGCTTAATACGCTTAATCGTAATGATGCAAAAGCGCGCCTACAAAAATTAGGCGCCAAGGTTTCTGGCAGTGTTTCAGCAAAAACAGATGCCTTAGTGGCGGGCGAAAAAGCCGGCTCTAAGCTCACCAAAGCGCAAGAGCTTGGTATAGAAATACTGACAGAGGATGATTTAATTACTTTGTTAGAGACTCATAATGGCTAGTTTTACAAATATACTTAATACCTTGTTAATTGACCTAGGCCAATGGTTACAGGGCTATTTGCCGCATTTATCACTGCTTTTAATGGTGTGCTTAGTGTCGCTTTATGCTGATGACATTTTAAAGTTAACCAAAGGGGTGGTAGCTAGGCGCCACTTTATTATTAGGGTGGCGTGTTTTGTGTTGATAACTGCGTTTGGCTTTGGCTTGTTAGTGGTGTGGTTAAGCCCACTGCTAACTAAAGCTTTATTGTTTTTTGGCACTAAGTGGTTAGCGCTTACCTTATTAGTGGCATTTTTTATTTTGGGCACTATTGCCGATAGGAAAAATCAGTTGTGAGTCGATATGGGCCTGAATACTGGGATAAATATGGTAGCTATCGTACGCCATTAGCATTCCACTTGAGTATTTTAGTACTATTGCGTGCCTATTTTATTTGGGTGATAGCCGCGTTGAGTCGTCGACCTGAGCTTGATTTAATGTCATTGTTTTTTAGATCAAAAAATGATTTTTTTATTGCTATAGCGATCGGTGCAGTAGCGATTGTACCTACTATTTTATTTTGTTTACGCAGACCAAGAGACTCGCATCAAGCAACACAACGCTTGGCGTGTATTTGGCGGTATATGCGTTGGCCACTCATTGTATGTGCGTTAATTGATTTGTCGTGGTTGAGTATTCAAGCTGCCCACAGCCATTATCGCTTCTCACTATTTTTAGCTGTGCAAATGGTGATTGTATTATGGGTGTTGTGGTATTTGGCAAAAAGTCGTTATTTAAGTGTTTTTTTTAGTGATTGGCCTGAGCCGACAGAAAAAGCAACCGATAAAAAGTAAGCGAGATTATGCACAGTATTAATAAAAAAATAGCACAAGTAGTCGCTTTAATAGGGCTCGTAATTATAGCGTGTGGCTATTTTTTTTCTTTAGGCGAATTCCTTTGGTTTAAAGCTGGGTTAGTAATGTGGGTTGTGGTGTTTTGTTCGTGTTGTTACCGATTAACGCCGTTGTTTAAAATGCGCAATCCGCTGCGTAATTTTATTCAACGCGATGCGCAGCACTTATTTGTTTTTAGTTTAACAGGGCTGTTTGATAAAAAAAATGGCCCGCATTGGTTAGTCATCAGTAATATTGAGTCGATAGAAATAAGAAACGATGAACTAATAGTGCACAGTAATAATGACAGACAATTAAGCGTGAGCATTCCTGGCAGTCAAGCCCAATTGCATGCCTATGTAAGCCGTATACTTACAGCAACAGAAAAGCACACTATAGTCTTTAGATAGCGTTGATCGTGGTATTAGCCACAGGCGTACCAGACTACAAGTAAATGATTGCTAGTTAAATTAATAACGTAATGAGGTTGTTATGTTGAAGTGGAACGATATTGTTAATTTTGCCAACCATGGTAATCCAACACCGGTTCGAAAAGTGGTTAAAACAGATCAGCAATGGCGCGAACTGTTAAACGAAGAGCAATATTATGTGACCCGTAAAAAGGGAACTGAACGACCAAATAGTTCGAGTAGTTGTACCTTGTTAGAGCCAGGTAAGTATGTGTGTGTTTGTTGTGACAACTTACTATTTGATGCAGATGAAAAGTTTGATAGTGGCACCGGCTGGCCTTCATTTACCCAACCGGCAACTGAGGAAGCGATTGGTTATGTCATGGATAATAGTCATGGCATGGAGCGAGTTGAAGTTGTTTGTAATGTGTGTGATGCGCATTTAGGGCATATTTTCCCTGATGGGCCACTTCCTACTGGTTTACGCTACTGTGTAAACGCACTGGCAATGAAAAAGCTCTAGGGTCTGTTGACCTTTCAAGGTTAAATTTGCAGCGGTTTGTTTGGGATTTAGGCAAGGCAGCGCCTATGTGGTGTGGTTACTCCCCATAAATAGGCGATAACGTAGCATTAATGCCAAACAGGCTCTAACTAATCTCTAGTTTCATTTCTTTAGCAATCTGAAGTAGTTTATCGAACCGCTCTGATTGCTCTTCTGCTAAGGGTGATTTTTTTAATAGTTTAAAGCACTTTTGAGCTAATACACTATTGAAAGAATCACCATGTTTTTTTGATTTATCGACCAAACATTGTAACAAGTTAAGCGCAATACTTGGATTGTGTGGCATGACTCTAAAGGCTTGGCTAAATGCTTCTAAGGCAACATTCAATTGGCCACGCTCAAACTGTTTAACAGCATGATTATTAAGTTCTTTCGGCCCCATTTTAATATCACGTCTTTCACTTTGCTGTTGTTGTATATAACGCAAGTAGGTAGCGTCGCTTCTACTTGGGTGGCGCTCGCAATGATCAATAATATGGCTAAACAGGGCTTGCGCCTTTTGGTGAAATCCTAGTTCATGTAGTGCTTTTGCTTTATCAAGGGCACCATCTACTGAACGTATCTGAGTATCGTTGTCATCAAGCTGCTCAATGAGCTGTTTCGCTTTTTTATGTTCATCTTTTAAATAATAAAGGCGCGCATTAAGTACATCAATTTGGGTTTGTGCGTTGCTGGTTGGAAACTGTGTTTTTAGTTCATTGATATATTTATTTGTTTGACGAGATATCCTGTTTATTTGGTCAGTTTGATCTGTGGTCAATGCAAAATCAATCCCAGCACGAGCGGCATTTAAATAAATATCTGGGCTATCATGCATAGAGTACTTAGCGTAAGTGGCAATATCTTTTTGAGTTAAGTAGCTGGTTTCATAATCTCTATTAATGAGCGATACGCTGTTCAATGATTTTTGACGATCTATGTTACGCGGGGCAATATGTGCCGCTTGACTTAAAAAGTCTTGTGCTAAATCAAATTGGTTTAGTTTTATCTCTAAACGGCCTAATAAGTCTAAGGCTATAAGTCGAGTTTCATTACGTTCAAGCATTGTTTTAAGCATACGCTGAGCTAAAATATGCTCATTGTTAGCGATTAAAGCTTCTACTAATCCTACTTTTGCCCACGCAAACTTTTGAATATTCAAAACTGATTTAAAAAAGTCTTTCGCTTCTTGGTTTTGCTTTAACGCCAGTAAAATATTACCTTTTAATCTAAGTAGAATAGGGCTGTATTTATTACTTTTTTCAAGTTGGGCATTAATTTGTTTTAGTGCTTTAGATTGGTTGTCGTCATCAATTAAAGTGTATATAGCTTTTAAGTCGCTTTTACGTTTGAGAATACGCTCTATGCGCACTCTTAACTCTTGTACAGAGAAGGGTTTTACTAAAAAGTCATCGGGTTGAAGTTCTAATACACTGTGAACTAACTCTCCGCTAGTTTCCGCAGATGTAAAAATAAACCCAGTAGAGTGTTTTATTAATGCTTTAGCGCGTAATTCTTCATAAAGCTGGTAGCCATCTTGGCGTTTGCTTAGATTAAAAGAGCAAATTACCAAGTCAAATTCTTCATGTAAGCATTGTTCTTTTGCCGCTAGAGCATGATCTGCAAAACGCATATGTCCAAAGCCAATTTTTTCGAGCGACTGTTTCATGTAGCTTTGAGCAAGTGGCTGCTCTTCTACAATCAGTATTTTTGCTTCATTGAAAATATTTTTAGACATTGGCTTAAGCGTAATTGAATTTAACACAGACTATAATCAACAGTTTAGACGCTTACAAGGTAATTTAAAGATTCGCCTCGAAGATGAGAGCTTATTAAGCAAATTAATTCTAAAGGTTTATATTTTTACCTTAAAAGAGCTAAAAACCCATTTAAAGTAAATGAATAGCACGCGTAATAAAGTAAGTTTAAACAAAATGATTTTGGAGATAATAAAACTCGAAAGATAAATTTTTGGTATGTGATTGGAATACTGATTTTTTGAAACCGAATAATTACTTGGTAACGAATTTCTAAATGGTAATTAATACTGAACTTGAACTAAAAAAGTGGAGGATAATGAATATTAAAATGTAAGGTGGTACTGGAGGATTTAGATTTTTGTAATATGCACCATTCAAAGAATGGTGGGTCGTACTGGACTTGAACCAGTGACCCTCGCCTTGTAAGGGCGATGCTCTCCCAACTGAGCTAACGACCCATATTACAAATTTACACATGACTATTAACATAATAATAGACTTTATATGTGGTGGGTGATACTGGACTTGAACCAGTGACCCTCGCCTTGTAAGGGCGATGCTCTCCCAACTGAGCTAATCACCCACATATAAATTAAAACGCTACTATTAAAAAAAATAGTACTGGACTTTAACCAGTGAACCTCGCCGTTATTTGTAAATAACGATGACACTCTCTTATTTCTAACTGAGCTAATTACCCATATAGAACTTAGATACGACACATTAGAATGTGGTGGGTGATACTGGACTTGAACCAGTGACCCTCGCCTTGTAAGGGCGATGCTCTCCCAACTGAGCTAATCACCCGCATCTAAACAACACCACATTGCTGCGTTGTTGTGGGGCGCTATTATAGATAGACTTGTAAATGTGTCAACACTTGAATGATAAAAATGTACTGAATGAAGCTTTTATAATCAATGCAATGCAAATAGTGTTCACTTTATCAACAAGGTAACATAAAACGAACAATAAGCAGCTTTGGCTAGGGGTTAAAATAACTATATTTATATTCACTAGAGCGAGTTCTGTTGCTTTTTAAGGATGAAAATTAATTCAATTTAGTGGTAATTGATTTGCCGAGTCAGGGTTGCAACCAAGAAATCAAAGTAAAGCTTTCTAGTTCAGATCATCCTGCCTATGTTATTCAATTGTTTAAACCACTCAAATTAGCAAGTTGTTTATCGCTTAGCATAGTTAAGCTTTACAATTAGCATTTAATAAAATCCAGCTAGGCTATGATGGAAGTAGGCCCGTTTTAGGAGAAAAGCAGTGATAACTCAATTTGCATATAAATGTATACCTTTTGAGTCCGATGTGAATAGGTGCTTTTAGTATTATAGGGTCGTTATGCTCAACTCAAACTTAAATGTGGCACACTTAACGAAGCTCATTGTTACTAAGTAGTATGAAAATCTACTTTTTAGCATGTATGATAGCCAGTTTGTTGAAAATTAAACCATTTAAATAATGTCGCACAAAAAACTGTTGACTTTATTTTGGGGGGTGCATAGAATGCGCCCCGCACTAAGCGATACACGACGTGGTTATCACCGAGCGTATTGAATAAGTTGGGGCTATAGCTCAGCTGGGAGAGCGCTTCGCTGGCAGCGAAGAGGTCTGCGGTTCGATCCCGCATAGCTCCACCAATTTTTAGTGTTTGTCCTAGGGTAGCAGTTTTCTGTGTCCCCATCGTCTAGAGGCCTAGGACACCGCCCTTTCACGGCGGTAACAGGGGTTCGAATCCCCTTGGGGACGCCACTTAACTTTTTAGTTAAAGGCGGTTTTACCGAGAAAATAGCGTAACACATAAAGCTCGAGTCTTTATTTGTACTATACGCCATTACCTTAAGAGCTCAGGATGTGAGTTAAACTAATCAATCGTCCTAGTGACACTTTTTAGTGTCCCCATCGTCTAGAGGCCTAGGACACCGCCCTTTCACGGCGGTAACAGGGGTTCGAATCCCCTTGGGGACGCCACTTACTATTATACAGTAGGGTAGTGTTATTAAAGCTCGTCTGAATCGAGTCTAAACTTTCAGTTGTCCTAGTGACACAGAAAATGTTTCTGAGAAGATAATGCCATTCGCCTCGCAGGCTCGGCTAATCTTACGCAGAAATAGCAAATCAGTGATTTGCAAACCAATTTCTGCGTCCCCATCGTCTAGAGGCCTAGGACACCGCCCTTTCACGGCGGTAACAGGGGTTCGAATCCCCTTGGGGACGCCACTTACTTATTTTAAGTAATCTACAAAGCAGCATGACTGCAGCACTCTCTATCCGCGAAATAATAAAGAGTGAAAAATCTCTTGGTATGCCACCTACTATTAATTAGTAATATAGCTTTTAATAAAAAGTATCTAAAATCAGTTTACCTGCATTTCCATCACTACTTCAAAACTATCCAGTGAAGTTAAAATCTCAAAATTAAATAATTTAATATAATAACTCCTATATATTATTAGTTTCTTTCCTTTCTTTATATTCAGCTTAAATATACTTCGCCTATGTTAGGGTACATATAAACGTCCAAATAAATAGGAGGTTATATGGCAAGTGGATGGGCACGCGATGGTGCAATTCAAGAACAAATTGACGCAAGCGTTAATGACGCTGTGCAGTATGCTAGAAGTAATTTAGTTTCTGGAGCCAGTGCCGAGCTATGTGAAGAATGTGATGAACCAATACCACAGGCACGAAGACTTGCGGTACCTGGGGTTAAGTATTGTGTAAGCTGCCAAGCTGACCTAGAAGGTAAAGGCGGGCTTTCAAAAGGGCTTAATCGGCGTGGCAGTAAAGACAGTCAATTACGATAAAAAGGTGCATACAGCACCTTTTTTAATATCGTATCAGAGTTGAGCTTAGATAATTAAAAAGGGGTTAGTAAACCTATTAAATAAATTTACTAAAATTTATTCATGTTCTCTTTTTTCTGAATAAGTTCAATTGAGTAGCCATCTGGATCTTTTACAAACGCAATTTCTGTTGTACCACCCTTTACTGGTCCTGGTTCACGGC
Source organism: Pseudoalteromonas sp. BSi20311 (assembly GCF_000239875.1). Classification (NCBI taxonomy): domain Bacteria; kingdom Pseudomonadati; phylum Pseudomonadota; class Gammaproteobacteria; order Alteromonadales; family Pseudoalteromonadaceae; genus Pseudoalteromonas; species Pseudoalteromonas sp. BSi20311. The sequence goes on from NZ_BADU01000162.1 coordinate 55,385, forward strand.
TAACGTTACCACCAGCGCCCTTAATATCTTCACAGGCTTTATAAATATCATCAAACTCAATGGCGATATGACCATAGGCATTACCTAAATCGTAGCTGTCGGTATCCCAGTTATAGGTTAGTTCAAGCACTGTCGTGTCAGTTTCATCACCGTAGCCTATAAAGGCGAGGGTGTAGCGGTACTCTTCGTTATCAGCACGGCGTAACTCTTTCATACCGAGCACTTGAGTATAAAACGCAATTGATTTATCTAGATCAGCAACTCGTAACATGGTGTGTAGTAAACGCATTTAAACCCTCTTAAAATTCACATAAATTTTGATAACGCAGCCATTTTATAACGACTACCGCTGCGCTGTTAAAATATCAATAATCCGATTATAAATTATTTCTGTGAGCATCACAGTATCATCGCCATTAGTATTTATAAATTGTACAACGACTGTATCGATATCCTTATAATAACGAGCAATGCTTGAATACCCTAATACCCAACCCGTGTGTTCATACTTATAAAGTGATGCATACAAAGCTTGCTCTTGTTCGTCGAAAAAAGTGCCTTTGTTTAAAGCAAAAATAAAGTCGCCTATATCTTGTGCGGTAGCCACATAGCCTTGATCGAGTGCTTTAAAGTCATTCTCATAACCTACGTAGTAACCACTCATCAAATCTACTAAATTTATTTCATGCACTGATGAAAACGTGTTCGTTAGGCCCAGTGGCGTTAAAATTTCATCTTTAATATATTGGTTATGATCATAACCCAGTACGTTAGACATAATTTTTCGCAGCAACAAATAATTGGTATTAGAATAGCCATAATCAGCATCAGGGCTAAAGTCAGCGGGTTTATCGAGCACTAATGCAAGTGGATCAGGGTAGGTGATTGACCAATCAAAATTATCGGTGTCTGTGTAATTGGGTATGCCACTTTTGTGTTTTACCATCATTCGCAATGTAATTTTATCTGCGTTTTCAATGCGCCCAATTAATGATGGAAGATAATCAGCCAGTGTTTTATCTATATCAATACGTCCAGCGGCTGAAAGTTTGGTTAAAGCTGCTGCATCATATAACTTTCGAATGCTGCCAATTTTAAAAAGTGCATTAGGGTATGCGGGGATTTTTTGCTCTCGATCATGCCAACCATTTGCAAAATATTCAGGTTGCTGTCCTTGTTTATGAATGTAAACAATAATGCCATCAATTCCTTGTTCAATAGCCTCTTGTGTTTGTGCTTGAACGTTAGCGGGCAGTGGGTGAAAGTAATATAAAGCAAACTGCCAAGGGGCAAGAATGTATATGCTAGTAAGAGTAACAATGAGAGCTGCAACGCGCAGAAGCGTGAGCGCCTTTTTGTTCTTCAACTGTATCATTGCATTCTGGTCTCATTTATTTTTGGAGTGTGAGGATCAGCTCTTTATTCTACTAAACAGCAATATCATGTGATATTGCTGTTTAGTTATAAGGAGTTCAACTCTATTAAAATATACTTTTTACTTATTAGCTTTGCCCTTAAGAACATAGATTTCGCCATCAAAACTGCCTTGAATTGTTAATCCTTGTCCTGCAAGCTCCTTAAGATAGTCTACATGCTCTTGTGTAATATGTTGCCCCGGAACCAAAAGCGGGATGCCTGGCGGATAGGGCGTAACTAAACCGGCGCAAATGCGGTTGTTACTTTTGCTAATAGGTACCGATTCGCGCTCGCCATAAAAAGCTTCGCTTGGAATACAGGCTAAGTCTATAGCTGGTAGGTTTTCCGGTAAGCGAGAACGTCGCGTCGATGTGGCTAGTTTTACCTTGCCACTATCGAGTTTTTTCAACGCATTGTATAAACGAATGATCTTCGAACGCGTGCCGCCAAGAGTCAGTAACACCAAAATGGTACTGTGGGTGTATTTTTCTATTTCTAGGCCAATTTCATCGAGAAGGTATTTATGAATATCTTTTAATGAATAGGGTAATTCGCTAATGTCGATGAGAATCTTTAGCGGATCGTGACCCATGTTATCACCACTAAAGTGTGGAAATATTTCCATAAAATCTTGTTTACCAAGCACTTTAATTTGTTTGAGTGAAGCCATCTGTTGTTTAAATTCTTCCACATGGTTCAACAAAGCATTGAGTAACTTATAGCCTTCCATCTCCAATTGCTTTTGGCACACATCAAGCGACGCGATAAGCTGATATTTCGGCGATGTACTGGCATAAATACTGTAAATCTCGCGAAAGAAATCAGCATCGAAATCAGGATCGTTAACATGAATATAAGACGCCTGAGAAAACGCCGATACCACTTTATGCGCTGAATGAGTAACATAATCAGCGCCAGCATGAATGGCGGAATAGTAACGTAAGCTTGGATGAAACAGCGAGTAAGCAAACCACGCTTCGTCGATAAACACCTTAATACCATGTTGATGAGCAAACTCGACTACCTGTTTGAGGTCGCTCAGTAGGCCATCGTAAGTACAACCGGTGAGAACCAGTAATTTTGCATCGGTATTTTGTTCTATTGCTTGTTTTATATCAGCCAATGACGGTGGCGCAAAAATCCCATATTTAGGATTTAAAATACTCGACAAATAAATGGGTAAACTGGCTGATTGCAAAATGCCGTAGTGCACAGATTTATGGCAATTACGGTCAATAATCACTTTATCGCCCTTACGCAGCAATGTCTGCAAGATGATTTTATTTGAGGTAGACGACCCATTGGTAACGAAATAGGTATGCTTGACTTCAAACGTCGCCGCTGCTGACTCTTGCGCACGGCCAATGGTATTAGTGCTATCTGACAATGAACCTAACGAATCAACAGAAACCGACAGATCGCCCACAAACACATTACGACCATAAAACTGATAAAAATCTTTAATATAAGGGGAATTTCTAAAGCTGGACCCGCCACTGTGACCTGGAGTGTGCCATGAATCATTCGACTCACCAACATATCGGCGATATGCCGTCCAAAATGGGGTTTCTGAGCGATCATCGAAATCGTTAATCATATAACCTAAAATTGCCTCAGGGTCTGAGATTACCTCATCTTTAAAGAAGAATGACTCAATCTCCTCCGACTCATTAACGATTTCTAGCCCTTTTGTATCATCGCCAATAACATAAACGGGTAACTCAAGGCGGATCCTCTTTAGTTGCTCGATAAAGCGGCTATACATTTTCTCACCTACTTTATTTTGCACATCCCAACTAAGTACAACAGCTTGAATATCGCCATCTTCTTCTACACAGTCAAGCGCTTCTTTAAGTTCAAGACGTTCAATAATATCAATATGAATATCGCTTCGCTCAAAATTAGCAATTGTTTTTGACAAATTCGTCGAAAGCTCTTTTAAGATGCTGGGGTCTTGCTCAATTAACAATATACGAAGTAAGGGTAACATAGAGGGTCCGCACTATAATTTTATTTATGCTCAGTAGCATAACTAAAGGAATGATACTTGTGAAATTAATACTTTGAAAATGTGCCTATTACTGCTTTTAGTACGGGTGCAGATATAAGCGTTTATTTAATTAATTTGCAGTATAAGAAAGTGCAAGGTGCCAAAGTTAGACACCTGCATTAGGAAATTGTACGTATTGATCGAAGAGCACTCGCCATATGGCTATTCAGCCTTATCTTTAAACTCACACAAGTCTTCAATAATACAGCTGCCACATTTGGGCTTGCGGGCTACACAAGTATAGCGGCCATGCAGTATCAGCCAGTGGTGTACATCGACTTTGAATTCTTTGGGGATCACTTTTTCGAGTTTTTGCTCAACCGCAACCACATCTTTACCCATAGCAAGCTTGGTACGGTTTGATACACGGAATATGTGCGTATCTACAGCGATTGTCGGCCAGCCGAAGGCCGTATTTAATACTACGTTAGCAGTTTTACGGCCAACGCCAGGAAGGGCTTCTAGAGCTTCTCTGTTCTCTGGCACTTCACCGTTATGCTGATCTACCAATATTTGGCACATTTTATATACATTGGCTGCTTTGGAATTAAACAACCCAATGGTTTTTATGTAATCACGCAGCGTGTCGTGGCCAATATCTAAAATGGCTTGTGGTGTATTAGCAACCGGAAATAATTTACGAGTGGCTTTATTTACCCCAACATCGGTGGCTTGTGCTGAGAGCGTAACGGCAACTAACAACTCAAATGGGCTTGAATATTCAAGCTCCGTTTCAGGATGTGGATTGTCGTCGCGTAAGCGAGTAAGTATTTGGTGACGTTTTTCTTTATTCATGTAACTTAAAACGCATTAGCTCTATTAAGTTAATGCGTTTTCCCCTTAAGTTAAGCTAGTTACACGCGCTCTAGGGCCTTTTTCAGCTTCTGGCGGTGCGACTTGTTTTGATTTTATTTGTGCATCAATGACGTTTTTAGCGGCGATCAACAGCCCAAGCCCTAAGAATGCGCCCGGTGGTAAAATGGCCAATAAAAACTGGCTATCAAAGCTAAATACTTCAATGCGCAATATAGCAGCCCAAGGCCCGAGTAATAAATCGGCACCATCGAATAAGGTGCCTTGTCCAATCAGTTCTCGCATAGCACCAAGTACAACCAGTACCAACATAAAGCCTAAGCCCATCATTAAGCCATCAAAGGCAGATAAATGTACTGGATTTTTAGAGGCAAATGCTTCAGCACGACCAATAATGGCGCAGTTGGTTACAATTAACGGAATGAAAATCCCTAAAGATTGGTAAAGGCCAAAAGTGTAAGCGTTCATTAACAGCTGTACTATTGTTACAAAACCGGCAATGATCATCACAAACACAGGTATTCTAATATCTTTAGGTACCCAGTTACGCACTATTGATACGGTAATATTAGAGCCCACTAATACCAATAAGGTTGCTAAGCCTAAACCTAGTGCATTAGTAATTGTAGAGGTAACAGCGAGTAAAGGGCATAAACCTAATAACTGTACCAAGGCGGGGTTATTTCCCCATAAGCCTTCTTTGTAAAGGGTTTTTAATTCGCTCATGGCGTTACCTCTGGGCATGCGTTTGCTGCTGTGAACAGAGCATCAAAGTTATCTTGTGCATAAAGTACCGCGTTTTTGACTGAGCCTACAACGGCACGAGGTGTAATTGTAGCGCCAGTAAACTGGTCAAACTGGCCGCCGTCTTTTTTAACAGCCCAACGATCGTCGCTTTCGCTTTGTACTGTTTTTGTATTAAATGTGGTGATCCAGTCTGATTTTTTTATTTCAACTTTATCACCTAAACCTGGCGTTTCTTCATGTTTGGTTACCCTTACACCCGCAATGGTACCATCGCGATATACTGCACTGAGTAAGTTTATATCACCACTGTAGCCACTAGGGGTGACATGACGAATGACTAATGCCACAGGTTCGTTATCTTTTCGGGCACGATAAATAACTTGGTTGTCGTATGGCCCTAGTAATGGATCAGATATAATTACACAATCTTGCGATAGCTCATTGCTGTATTTAGAATGCGGCAATACTTCTTGAAGCTGATTAGTTAATTGTAATTGCTCTTGCTCTGCAATTTTATCAGCGGTAAGTGTATTAATTGTGGCAACGAGTCCCGTTGTTAGTAATGCAAACCCACACAATATTGCGCCATTTTTTACCATTGAAGAAATAATCATTTTACTGCTCCATGGCCATAGGTTCTGGGTTGTGTATAGTAATCGATAAGCGGTACCGCTATGTTTATTAGCAACACCCCAAATGCAACTGCATCAGGAAAACCACCAAAGGTGCGAATTAAATACACAATTAAACCAATTGCTGCACCATAAATAAGGCGACCTCGATTGGTGGTTGCAGCTGATACAGGATCGGTGGCGATAAAAAAGGCCCCCAGCATAGTCGCACCACTAAACAAGTGAAACACTACACCCGGCTCTGTACCTGGCGAGGCAATATAACCAATTGCTGCGCATAAGCTTAAGCTTGCAATAAAACTCACTGGTATATGCCAGTTAATTACTTTTGTTTTTAACAGGTAAAGGCCGCCGAGTAAGAAGGCTAAGTTAACCCATCCCCAACCTAGGCCAGTCCACTCATTAAATACGCTCTTTTGCATGCTCTCTGTCACCGTTAGTCCGTGAGCAATATCTGTTTTTAAGGTATCAAGTGGGGTAGCCATTGTGCTGCCGTCTATTCCTACTCGGAGCTGATCTAAGCTGTATCCTAACGTGGTAAAGTCGCTAAAGATTAAGCTTAACTGCTGGCTAAAAGTAATACCCGTATTAAGTAATTCTGTAACGGGTAACCAAGCAGTCATTTGCACAGGGAACGACACTAATAAAAGCACATAGGCTGCCATTGCAGGGTTAAATAAATTAAACCCTAAACCACCATATAGCTGTTTAACAATAACTATGGCAAACAAACACCCTATAACAATAATCCACCAAGGCGCTAAAGGCGGAATACTTATTGCCAATAACACACCGGTAAGCCATGCACTGCCATCGCTTAATGCAGGCCAAATAGGGCGCTTACGCATTAACATAACGGCTGCTTCAAACGCGCTTACACACACTAACGCTAATAATAATTGGATAAGGACACCGGTGCCAAAAAATACAACTTGCGCAATAACACCAGGAATACAAGCCGCAATCACAGTTAACATTAACCGTGTCACAGATTTGTGACTATGATTGTGGGGTGAACTGGCCATGGTTAGTTTCATGACTGATCATTTCCTTCTTTTTGTTGCTTTTTAGCTTTAGCGCGAGCAATAGCGGCGGCTACGGCGGCTTTCTTTTTTTCTTGAGCTGTTTGCTGTGAACCTTCTGAAGGTTCATCGTTGCTTTGTGGCTCAGTGTTTTCACTTTGATTTGCTAATTCATCAGCTTGCGCTGCTTTTTTGGCTTTTGCGCGGGCAATGGCTGCAGCGACGGCAGCTTTTTTATCATCGGCGGCGACAGGTGATTCACTTGCTATGTCATCGTTTGGTGTTTGCTCAGCAGCTTGCGCTGCTTTTTTGGCTTTAGCACGGGCAATGGCTGCAGCGACGGCAGCTTTTTTATCATCGGCAGCAACTGGAGATTCACTTGCAGTGTCATCGCTTGCTGTTTCCTCATTAGCTTGCGCTGCCTTTTTAGCTTTAGCGCGGGCAATAGCGGCAGCGACGGCAGCTTTTTTATCATCGGCAGCAACTGGAGATTCACTTGCAGTGTCATCGCTTGCTGCTTGCTCATTAGCTTGTGCTGCCTTTTTGGCTTTAGCGCGAGCAATGGCGGCAGCGACGGCGGCTTTTTTATCATCTGCAGCAACTGGAGATTCATTTGTTGTGTCATCAGTTGCTGTTTGCTCATTAGCTTGTGCTGCCTTTTTAGCTTTAGCACGGGCAATAGCGGCTGCAACTGCTGACTTTTTGTCATCTACAGCTTCGTCATCACCATTATTTTGTGCTTTTTGCTCTTTATAAAGGCGAGCTTGCTCTTTACGTGCTGCGCGCTCTTTTGCAACTTCACTGTTATCTGGCTCGAGTTCATCACCTTGCTTTTTAGCTTTAGCACGCGCAATTGCAGCTGCTACAGCTGATTTATTGTCACCATCGCTGGTTTTATCTTTAACGCGGGCAAGGGCATCGGCTACTTTTTGCTGTTCTTCGGTAGATTTAGCTGCAGGTTTACGTTTGTGGCGATTTTTTCGCTCAGCTTGTTCTTGCTCTAAACGCGCTTTACGTGCATCAAAGCGTTCTTTAGCGCGATCAGATTTTATCTTCTCGGCAATTTGCTCTTTAATCTCAACTTTTGCAACGCGGTAGTACTGAACGAGTGGTATTTCACTTGGGCAAACATAGGCACACGCGCCACATTCAATACAATCAAATAAGTTATGTTCTTGGAGTTTGTCGTATTCTTTTGATTTAGCAAACCATTGTAACTGCTGAGGTAGTAATGACGCGGGGCAGGCATCTGCACAGGCACTACAGCGAATACAGGCTTTTTCTGGGCCTGGCTCTGCTAATTCTTTATGATCTGGAGCAAGTATACAGTTTGTTGTTTTAACAACGCCAATACGAACCGTGGGTAAGGTAAAGCCCATCATAGGGCCGCCCATAACGACGCGCTGTTGTGGTACGGGTGAAAACCCTTGGCAATCCAGTAAGTGTTTTATCTCAGTACCTAATAGAGCCCATACATTACCGGGCTTATGTATGGTATTGCCGGTAACGGTAACTACACGTTCAATTAACGGTTTACCTTCGTATACAGCTTGCTGTATAGCAAATAAAGTGCCGGTGTTATGTACTAAAATGCCGATATCAGCAGGAATGCCACCATTAGGAACTTCACGGTTAGTGAGTAGTTTGATCAGCTGTTTTTCACCGCCAGAGGGATAAACAGTAGGCACGGTTTGTATTAAAATATGCTCGTTATGCTTCGCCGCTTCTGTCATGGCTGTGATAGCCTCGGGCTTATTATCTTCAATACCAATAATACACAGGGTAGGGTTGAGCAGCTGTTGCATGAGCTCAATACCTTTGATTATTTCAGCGGCATGTTCACGCATTAAAGTATCGTCAGCCGTGATGTAAGGTTCACACTCAACCGCGTTCACGATTAAAAACTCAATCGGCTGCTTAATATCTGCTTTAACGTAGGTTGGAAAACCTGCGCCTCCCATGCCAGAGATCCCCGCATTATGAATAACATCAACTAGTTCATCGTGTGATGCATTGGCTGGGTTTGCTAAAGGCGATAGTTCACACCAAGTATCTTTGCCATCGGGTTCAATAATAATGCTTAATTCAGGCAAAGCAGAAGGGTGTGCTGATGGCATAGGCGTAATATCAATAATAGTGCCTGATGTAGGTGCATGCACAGGTACCGACCAGTTAGCAGAAGGCTTAGTTAATGGTTGACCTTTTAATACGTGCTGGCTTTTTTCTACAATTAACTTGCCGCTAGCGCCAATATGCTGCTTTAAAGGTAGAACGAGTTTTTCAGGCAAAGGAAGGCGCGCAATAGGCGCATTATTAGATAATGACTTTTGCTGCGGAGGATGTACGCCGCCAGGAAATGCCCAAACGGTGCCTTTTTTTATTTGTTCAAGTAACTTTTCCACTCAAACCTCTAATCTATTTGGGTAACAGGAATAGCGTCTAGTTGCCATTTCCAAGTTTGTTTTGTTGGTGCAACGGGTAGCATGTCAATACAATCGACCGGACAAGGTTCAACGCACAAGTCACAGCCTGTACATTCGTCAATTAGAACGGTGTGCATTTGTCGGGTTGCACCAACAATGGCATCAACAGGGCAGGCTTGAATACATTTGGTACAACCAATACATTCATCTTCGCGAATGTAGGCCACCGTTTTAACTGGCTCGGCTTGTTCGCCGCCGGCTAGAGGTTTAGCCTCAACACCCATCAAATCAGCTAACTTTTTAACTGTCGCATCACCACCGGGTGGGCACTTGTTTATTTCATCGCCATTGGCAATGGCTTCTGCATAAGGGCGACAACCAGGATAACCACATTGACCACATTGTGTTTGTGGCAAAATGGTATCGATTTGCTCTACTACAGGATTACCTTCAACTCGAAAACGTACGGCTGCAAATCCTAAAATTAATCCGAAAATTAACGCCAGTAAACCCAGCGCTATTAAAGCGTACAACAAGGTCATATTAAAACTTCACTAATCCAGTAAAACCCATAAAGGCCATTGACATTAAACCTGCCGTGATCATTGCGATTGAAGCTCCTTTAAATGGAGTGGGAACATCTGCTGCGGCTAGGCGTTCGCGTAATGCCGCAAATAAAACTAAAACTAATGAAAAACCCACTGCGGCACCAAACCCATAAACGGCAGATTGTAAAAAGGTGTGATCTTCTTTGATATTTAATAAAGCAACACCGAGTACTGCACAGTTAGTCGTTATTAAGGGTAAAAATATTCCCAATAAACGATATAGCGTTGGACTGGTTTTTCTAACAACCATTTCGGTAAATTGAACAACCACTGCAATAACTAAAATAAAGCTCATTGTTTTCAGGTAGGTGATATCTAGTGGTAATAAAATATACTCGTTTACTAAATAACTGGTCACAGAGGCAAGCGTTAGCACAAAAGTAGTTGCTAAAGACATACCTATGGCTGTATCAAGTTTTCCTGATACACCCATAAACGGGCAAAGGCCTAAAAATTGTACTAATACAAAGTTGTTAACTAACACTGTTCCAATTAATAACAAGACGTATTCTGTCATGTGTGCCTCACGCTAATAAAATCCCGTGTATTATCCTTTTTTCTACTGCGATTAACAACACGTTGAGTGATTATCAGTTAAATAAACAACGTTAAATAATGGGCTAATTGTAAAGGGTTAAATTCAAGGGAGTTTGCAATTAAAAAACTGTCAGCATTTTAACGGCTGAACAGTCATAAAAGCACACTTTAAAAAGTAAAAAAGAGCATAAATGCTCTTTTTTACGTTAATTGCAGTAGGGGGACTAAATGTCTTTAGGCTTTTCAATGTAGTAACCTTGAACACCATCAAGGCATAGCGTCTCTACAATGTGTTTTTCTTCTTGGCTTTCAACACCCTCAGCAAAAACACTGACACCTATTCTATGTGCAAGGTCGACCATTAACCGCATAAAGTATTGGTTATTTTTATCGTCTTCTAAGCCTCGAGTATAGCTTGCATCCATTTTAATAAAGTCTGGTTTTAAGTCTCTGAAAAACTTAAATGAGGTGAGTCCTACACCAAAGCGTTCAACAGTAATTCTGGCACCAACGCGATGCACCATGTCAATAAAGCGTTTGCTTGCTTTAATGTTTTGTTGCAGACCAAATTCACTCACCTCAAAAATTAACTTAGAAGCAATATGGGTATCTTTAAGTAAGCGACGCTCTAACCAAATCATAAATTGGTCACTGTGCGCGCTTGAAGGAGTAATATTTAAGCCAAAATATTTTTCAGATAAATTACTCGATTTTATTCTTTCTAATGACGATTCTATTATTAACTTATCAATTTCAATGGCCATATCGAGCTTTTCAGCCATCGCTAAAAATGAAGCGGTAGGCAAAGCTTGATTTTCTTCTGTTTTAAAGCGGGCTTGAATTTCAGCATAGGCTTTAATGCTTTTGCCCAAAGGCATGATATTTTGCATTACTAAATGCACACTTCGAGATTCAATAACTTCATTAATCACTTTGCGCCAGTTTTGATTACCAAAACCTGCGCTTACATTATTGGATAAATCAGTATCGCGTTGTACGTGCCATGCATTAACTTGTTTTGACTGCGCCATACTCATTGCATTATCAACAATAGAGAGCAGTTCGCCTAGTGGTTTGGCTTTTTCATAACCGACAATCCCCGTGTTTGCTACCGAGCTAAGTTCTTGGTTTTGCATGTATTGCGTAAACCGAGATTGTAGGTTTTCACCAAATCTCTCGGCTTCTTTTAGTGGGGTGTTTGGCAGTATAATTATGAAGTCAGAGCTGTTTACTCGAAATACCTGGCTGCTGGTATAGGTACCGCTAATACTTTTTATAATATCAGCAACAGCTTTAATATATTCATCGCCTTTTTGATAGCCACGGCTTTGATTAATTGACTGTAGCTCGCTACAGCGCACCAATGCCAATGAGCCAAAGGTACTCACTTCAGTGTTTTCAATATGCTTTTCATAGTAATCAACAAACATGTTGCGATTACCTAAATCAGTAATGCCATCTTTATATGCTTCGCGCTTAATAGTGTGGGCGGCGGTTTTAATATCGTCGTTTTTATTCTTTAAAAAGTGCGATAAACGATTAAAACTAGGGATTAAATTTTTTCCTAATTTTTCTAATTGGCTAGAGTCAAATTTAGTTGCGAAATCATCACTGAGTTGGTTTTGATTAATATATATGTCAATAACATCTGCAACGCCCATGCACACATTGGTATTAATGTGTTCAACAATAGACTTCATTAATATAACGGGGATCAACGCGAGTAGGGTGCTTATAGCAAATACAATAAAAAATGCGGTTTGAAACTGATCAGCCAAGTAAGCAATGTTTAATTTAAATTCAACTTTTATATCGGCATTATTATTAGTGGCGTACTGAGGGCGTACTGAGTTGTAGTTAGATTGAATAAGCTCAGCAATAAAAGGCAGCTTGGGTGTGTTGCTAATTGAAAACACTTCTGCGCCTTGATAATCACGTAGAGTAAAACGTGAAAATGTTTCACTGGTTGCAAGTGTGCTTTTTAAGTTATCAGCAGAAATGTCAGTTGCGGATAAGTTTTTAATGTATTGCTCAACAGTAGCTTGTGCATTTTTTTGCGCATTACCGATAGCGCTATCAAAATTTTGGCTTATAAAGTAACAGCCAGCGGTTACAAGAATCAACCAAGCCATCAGTTGTATAAAAATAAGTTTTTTAAAAGCTGCCATTGTTTAATCTTTATATGTCAAAGGGGAGGACGCAACCTCATGATTATTAAACTAATTATAGCTTGATAGTTAAAGTTATCAAATAGTTAGTTTTATAAGCAAAAAGTTTTTGTTTTAAAAGAGAAATGGTAGTGCAATTTTTAGGATATGTCTATGGGAGTGTAGT